>NZ_JBDFVF010000028.1:0-93218 GCF_040913205.1 Bacteroides sp. MSSM.1001136sp1_RTP21357st2_D2_RTP21359_211015
TCATATACTGTCTTTTTAGTGTGATCTTGTTTGACTTTTAACAGGTCTTTCTGTGCAACCATTTGTGGAATCACTTTAAGAAAGACGGGTGTGAGCAGAAGGCAGATGCTTAATGTTATAAGCAGAAGTGCGCTTGCTTGTGCCCAACTATTGTGAATATAACGGCTGACTAATGGACCTAAAAAATGAAGTATCGGTCCATGAATACTCAAGGTGATGATTGAATATCGTCCTAAGTAAGAAACAACCTTTATCTTCTTCACTTTTTTGCAAAGTAACATAATCATAAATATTCCTGCAAACGCAGCGATATATACTTGAAAAATATTTCCCGTATAATTGTTGGTACGCATCCCCAATGTAGTAGCGGTAAAGTACATTACCACCAGTGCCAATACAACAAAAACCGGTATCAGTTTGTCGAAACGATGGCTGGGATATAGAAAGAAATTATACCGTCGGATCCAGAAACCGGCCACATAGAAGGGGAGGGCAGTCATGGAAACATCTATATACAGGGGTAACTCTATCTGTAATTTTCCGAGATAAAATCCTGCGCAACCAATCAGGATTGTCACAGCGAACATGACAGGCAGATGCTTTTCGCGCAGAAAGTGAATTAGATAAAACAGGATGTTGCAATTGAATAATGCGAGTAGAAACCAGATCGGTGGATTGAACTTGATAAGGTCGTGTCCATGAAATACAACTAAGAGTTCATTCCACGACACAGGCAGTTGAAATACCCTCGGAGCAATCTTCCAAACAATGTATTTCATTAGAAATGCACTTAGATAGAAGAAAAGAAAAGGAATAATCAATTTGTTTATTTTTCGCAGGATGAATCCGAACAGGCCTTCGTATGATTTGAAAAACACTCCCGAGATAAAGAAGTAAAGCGGCATGCGGAAACAGGATAACATCGAATTCGTATCCAGTTGTTCGAAGGCCCCTCCAACGTGTGCCATTACCACAAGGATAATGCAGACTCCTTTGGTTAAGTCCACAAAATCAATACGTCTGCTCTGGTTGCCTTCCATTATCTCTTTTAATTTCTCTTTTTCGGCGCAAAGATACTTTATAAATCGGAATAAAAAGAGGAACATTGAAAAAATAAACGAATGATGCGAAAAGCGAAAAAGTATGATATATAGTAATGATATTATTGCGAAAAAAACGGTTGACTATGTTTTGAAACTCCTTATTTTACCTCTGTTATCAATATATCCTTGAAAAACGAATGACGCGGATCACATAGATTTTTAGCGTTCTTAATCTAGTGTTATCCGCGTCGGTAGTGTCCGGAAAATATCCTTTTTGAAAGTTACTTGTACCTTTTATTCTATTTATTCGGATCTCTTCCTGTGTATTTAATCAATTCGCTAATCTTATCATTGAGTGTTTTTGCTTTCATCAACTGTTCCAGAGTGAGATGCATCCGGTATCTCCAGTAGTTTCGTGGATTGGATGGAACATTAATTCGCTCTTCCGCCACATTCGGATTTCTCCATTTCCCGTCTATTGATAACCAATCCTGGAAAGACAAGATACAGAGAATGGAATTACTGTTGAGATGGTTGCGTACGATTTCCTCGCACAACTCCGGGGTGGCAGTTGTCGGTGCAACTCCATAATGTCCTAACGTTGCATTATAGTAACGTTGGGTCTGTTGATAATCTTCTTCCCACCAGCCACGCAACGTAGACATATCGTGAGTGGAGATTGTGCAGACAGACCGGTACGGATACTCATTTAAATGCCCGAATTCATGCATCGGATTCTTAGGCATTCGCTGAATTTCCAGACTAAGAATCCGGAGCTCATTCATCACCGACGACACACAAGCAGGAATCATCCCCAAATCTTCTCCACAAACCAACATGCGGGTTGATTGTGTCAGTTGAGGTAACTTCTTCATAGCCTGTTGATACCAGAACTCGTTGTGCCGATGATAATAATACTGGTCGTATAGTCTGTTAAACGCATTTTTCTCTTCTTCGTTCAGCGACCGGAATACGAAATCTCGTTGCACACCGATACGCGGGTGGTATTTACCTTCCTCTTTCTTATCCGCAACAAATAAGACGTTACTGATTAATGAATAAAGCCCTTCCCGAATCCAGATACTATCTTCATCATTTCTACCAGCAAAGAATTGTTCTACCTCCCGTTGTGTTTCGAATCCCGGTTTCATCCGATAAAGTCCGGAGTCATCAATCAATTGAAGAAAGTCCTGTTTGACTAAATGGGTATGCGGTCCGAACAACTGTCCGAGGAAAGATTCATGGATGAATGGTAGCAGATATTCATCGCGGAACGTTAGACCATAACTTTCGATTTCTTCTCGGCTCATCGGCAAAGAAGGATCAAACTGGCCTAACAATCCATGTACAGCGTGCATTGGTATTTCCCAAATACGGAAAAAACCGAGGATATGATCGATCCGGTAAGCATCGAAGTATTCCGCCATTTTCTGAAAACGCTTCATCCACCAGCGGTATCCGTCTTTTTCCATGACATCCCAGTTGTATGTGGGGAATCCCCAGTTTTGCCCGTTGATCGAGAAATCATCGGGCGGAGCACCCGCTTGTCCGTTGAGATTGAAGTAATGAGGTTCTGTCCAGGCTTCCACGCTGTTGCGGCTGATACCAATCGGAATATCCCCCTTTAATACGACACCGTGTTGGCGGGCATATTCGGTTGCAGACAACAATTGCAGATGCAAATGATACTGGATATAATAATACAACGAGATGTGAGGATAATCTGCTGTTCCCGGTTGGCACATTTTTTCTATATCTTCCGCTTGGTAAACAGAGTGTCGCGGCCATTTGCGGAAATTGGGCGTTTTGTAGGCATCGCGCAGATAACTAAAGACTGCATAAGGTTGCAGCCATTCCTTGTTCGTTTCAAAGAAATCTTTGAAATCTTTGGAAGCCAATACCTTTTCTCCTTCCTGGCGAAACAGTAAGTTGAAAAATTCCCATTTAGTTTGGTTGACCGCTTCGTAGTCAATAGCAGGGAGGCTGTTCAGTTCCTTTTGTTTCTTGCTGAATTTCGATGCCGCTTCTTTATCTTTCAGAGTTCCCATTTGCCTGATATCCGCATACATCGGATGGAAAGCATAAATAGAAATGCTGTTATAAGGATAAGAGTCCGTCCATGCATGAGTCATGGTGGTGTCGTTGACCGGTAAAATCTGAATAACTTTCTGACGAGTATTTACTGCCCAGTCGACCATACGTTTCAAGTCGCCGAAATCACCTACTCCGAAACTTTTCTCTGATTTTAAAGAAAATACGGGTATAGCGATTCCTGCCCCTTTCCATGCGGGGATGTCGAAATAAACATATCGGTCGGAAATCACGAGCGTTTCGTTGGTTTTCAGTTCCGGGTCTGCCAGATAGCGGTTAGGGTTTTTCTCCCAGCAGTCTGCTTTCTTTTCCTGTTTGTTGTAGAGGATGAATTTATATTCCAGCGGATATTTTAGTTTGCTGGCGTCCAATTCTATCTGCCATTCCGGGAAATTGGTGTCACTCATCAATACCGCTTTCTCCGGGTCCCAGTGACCTAATGATTTCTGGTTGCCACAAATTGCCAGGCAATAATCTTTGTTGATACATGGGGCGTAGGCCTTGATAACCAGTCCCTTCTTATATCTTTGCGGGATATTCTCTTTTTCAGGATGTGCCAGTAAGGCTTCTGTAAAAGCAGAACTATAAAGATACAGTTGTTCCGGGATATTTTTCCAGCAATCATTGATTCTGTATATCTTCCTGGAGCTTCCTGATAAGAAAATAGATCTCGAAAAACTGTCCCATTCCTTGCGGATAACTATTCCGTTTTGCTCTATCTGATAGCTATAATTGATAGTCATCCCTTCTTGAGGGACTTCAAGCTCAAGTTCTGCCGTCCAATAGATACCATCGGTGGTGTGTAAAGGAATTGATTCCGGAAATAAGCCGGAAATCCTTACTTCTTCTCCCCAATTGGTGCGGTATTCAATATTAAATGATAGAATCATATATATTAGATTTTGATTGTATATGTAAGACACTGCAAGTATAAGACATTTTTTTGAATAAAAAATAAAAGGAGCCGCACCGGACTCCTTTTAATCTTTTGTTTATATATTAATTAACATACGTAGGACTATTATCCACATCTGGAAGCGCCGCAAGTAGTACAAATCAGACAGCCTTCCTGATAAACCAATGTCTCGTTGCCACAGTTCGGGCACTTCTTACCTTTGGCTTCCGTTCCATCCTGAATATACTTCTTCAATGCACGTTCTACACCGTTTTTCCAAGTGTTGATACTTTCACTGTTCAATTGCAGAGAGCCAACCAGTTTGATGACCTGTTCAATCGGCATCCGGTAGCGAAGCACGCCGGAAATCAATTTTGCATAGTTCCAGTATTCCTTGTTGAACTTCTCCGACAATCCTTCAATGGTCGTCTTATATCCGCGTTTGTTCTCGAATTGGAAGTCGTAACGTTTGGTACCGTCTTCATCCACATTTTTGATGATACGTCCGCAAGTTACGCTCTTAGGCAGCAAGATACCTTCGTCGTCATCTTGCAAACCAGTGAATATTTCATAGGGGTGTCCGTCCAATAATCCGACAAAAGCTACCCATTTTTCCTTGTTGTTCTGGAAACGGACAACGTCTGCTTCCAATATTCTCGGACGTACCTCTACAACCGTAGGCGGTTTGCAAGGAGGAAGTCCTTCTTTCTTGTCTTTATCCGATTTCGTAGAGATCAGCACTCCGGAGCGTGAACCGTCACGATATACGGTACAACCTTTACAGCCGGATTTCCATGCCTCTACATACAGGCGGTTTACTAAATCCTCGTCCACATCGTTCGGCAGATTGATGGTTACGCTGATAGAGTGGTCTACCCATTTCTGGATTCTTCCCTGCATCTTCACCTTCATCAACCAGTCGACATCGTTAGAAGTCGCTTTGTAATAAGGAGATTTGGCAACCAGTTCGTCAATCTCTTCCTGGGTGTAACGTCTGGCCGGATCGTATCCGTTAGCTTCCATCCAGGTAACAAATTTATGATGGAATACGATGTATTCTTCGAATGCGTCCCCTGTTTCGTCTACAAAGTCTACATGCACATTCGTATCGTTCGGGTTCACCTTTCTTCTACGTTTGTAAACAGGCAGGAATACAGGCTCGATACCCGAAGTGGTCTGCGTCATCAAACTGGTCGTTCCGGTTGGAGCAATCGTCAGGCAGGCAATGTTACGGCGACCATATTTCTTCATGTCCTCATATAGTTTCGGATCAGCTGCTGCCAGGCGTTGGATGAACGGATTGTTCTGTTCACGTTCGCTATTGTATATTTCGAAGGTACCGCGTTCTTTGGCCATTTCCACTGAAGAACGATAGGCACCGAGAGCTACTGTCTTGTGTACTTTTTCAGAGAATTCCGTTGCTTCTTCCGTTCCGTAACGCAATCCTAATGCAGCAAGCATATCACCTTCTGCAGTGATACCTACGCCGGTACGACGACCTTGTCCGCTCTTCTTGTAGATTTTCTCCCAAAGTGCACGTTCCGCATGTTTTACTTCTTCGTTTTCCGGATCTTCGTCAATCTTGGTCATGATACGTTCGATCTTCTCTAGTTCGAGATCGATAATATCGTCCATGATCCGTTGAGCGAGAGCCACGTGTTTTTGGAACAGGTCGAAATCAAAATAAGCATCCGGTTTGAACGGATTTACCACATAAGAATATAGATTGATAGCCAGTAAGCGGCAAGAATCGTAAGGACATAGAGGGATTTCTCCGCATGGGTTGGTAGATACCGTTCTGTAACCCAGGTCTGCATAACAATCAGGCACAGATTCACGGATAATCGTATCCCAGAACAAAACGCCCGGTTCTGCCGATTTCCATGCATTGTGAACGATTTTCTTCCACAAGGTAGAAGCGTCGATTTCCTTGGTGAATGTAGGTTGGGCAGAGTCGATAGGATATTGCTGTACATACGGCTTTTCGTCTACGGCAGCCTGCATGAAAGCGTCGTCCAACTTGACAGAAACGTTTGCTCCGGTCACTTTACCTTCGGTCATCTTGGCATCAATGAATGCTTCCGAATCCGGATGCTTGATAGACACGCTCAACATCAATGCACCGCGACGTCCGTCTTGAGCTACTTCACGAGTGGAATTCGAATATCGTTCCATGAACGGAACAAGACCGGTAGAAGTCAACGCCGAGTTTTTAACGGGAGAACCTTTCGGACGGATGTGTGATAAGTCATGACCTACACCACCGCGTCTTTTCATTAGTTGTACCTGTTCTTCGTCGATTTTGATGATAGCGCCATAAGAGTCGGCTGCACCGTCCACTCCGATAACGAAGCAGTTGGATAGTGAAGCAACCTGGTAGTCGTTACCGATTCCTGTCATCGGGCTACCTTGGGGGACGATGTACTTGAAGTGATCCAGTAAATCATACAGTTCTTTTGCTGTCAACGCATTCGGATACTTCGATTCTACGCGTGCCACTTCATTTGCAATTCTCCAATGCATGTCTTCCGGGGATTTTTCATAGATATTACCGAAAGAATCCTTTACTGCGTATTTGTTTACCCAAACCCTTGCAGCAAGCTCGTCGCCTTGAAAATATCGTAAAGATTCTTCATAGGCTTCGTCGTAAGAATAAATCTGTTTTTCCACGATTCAATTTGTGTTAAATCTCGTTTTTAATAAGTAATATGTAGAAGTTTACTTATCGTTAACAAATGTAGGCGCAAAGCTAAGAATGTTTTTTCATCTATCAAAATAAAAATGAATTAATTTATTAACAGGTTGCAAGTTTTCCATTTGTTTATGCTAAGTATTTGATAAACAGATAAAATTGAAATTTGTTCAAAGGTTAAAGTTCTCCAAAAAGAAAACTATTCTATTCTGCTAGTGTGGTGGAATATTTTTTTCTTTTTATATCTTTGCAAAAAAAAGATATGTTTGAAACCGTAAAAAACAGAAGAACTATCCGGAAATATCTGCCTAAAGATATAAATCCGAGTTTGTTAAATGATTTGCTTGAAACCTCTTTCCGTGCTTCTACGATGGGTGGGATGCAACTTTATAGTGTGATTGTGACTCGCGATGCGGAAATGAAGGAGAAACTTTCGCCTGCTCATTTCAATCAGCCGATGGTAAAAAATGCTCCGGTCGTACTGACTTTTTGTGCTGATTTCCGTCGTTTCAGCAAATGGTGTGAACAGCGGAAAGCAGTGCCGGGCTACGATAATTTAATGTCTTTTATGAATGCGTCTATGGATACTTTGCTTGTTGCGCAGACTTTTTGTACGCTGGCGGAAGAAGCAGGACTCGGCATTTGTTATTTGGGAACTACCACTTATAATCCTCAAATGATTATTGATACCCTCCAACTCCCCGAACTGGTATTCCCTCTCACCACAATAACGGTAGGCTATCCGGATGGTATTCCCGCACAAGTAGATCGTTTGCCTTTGGAAGCTGCCGTGCACGATGAAAAATATCACGACTATACACCGGAAGAAATAGATAAACTCTATGCCTACAAAGAATCATTGCCGGAAAACAAGCAGTTTATCGAAGAAAATAAAAAAGAAACATTGGCTCAAGTCTTTACGGACGTGCGTTACACAAAGAAAGATAACGAATTTATGTCCGAAAATCTATTGAAAGTACTTCGCCAGCAAGGATTCTTGAAATAAGTATTAAGTATTTTTCAAGTATTAAGTATAAAGTATTATCCATGCGGACAGGCTTTATTATACGGTTTCGCACCAGGGTAATACTTAATACTTTATACTTAATACTTGATTTCAGTTTCTCTTTTTCAGTAACGATTCTATTTCCTGTACTTCTGCACTAAAGCTTTTGTCCACCTCCAATTGTCCTTTTACGGTTTTGCAGGCGTGAAGTACCGTTGCATGGTCTTTGTTACCGATAAACTTACCTATCTTAGAAGTTGAAAAGTCTGTGTGGTTTTTAGCTAGATACATGGCAATCTGTCGTGCTTGAACGACTTCCCTTTTTCTGGATTTTGTATGTATGGCAGACGGTTCCAGATCAAAATGTTTGCATACCACTTTGAGGATATCATCGATGGTAACCGCTTTTGTTTCGTTATGAACCACGCCATGTACAATGTGTTGTGCCAAATCCAAATCTATTTCTTTGTTGAAAATAGTGGAACGAGCCATGATAGCAATGACGATACCTTCCAGATCGCGTACACTTTCATTCACATTTTCGGCAATATAATCGATCACTTCCGGCGGGAATTGTAATCCGTCGCGGTGGATCTTGTTGCGTAGAATGTTTTTGCGAAGTTCTACCGTCGGCTTTTCAAGCTCGGCTACCATACCCCATTTGAAACGGGTCAGGAGGCGTTCTTCAATACCTTGCAACAATACAGGAGCACGGTCTGAAGTTAATATAAGCTGTTTGCCGTTCTGGTGTAAATGATTGAAGATATGGAAGAAGTTGTTTTGAGTCTTGGTGACTCCGGCAAACTCCTGAATATCATCAATGATTAATACATCGATCGTCTGGTAAAAGTTAATAAAGTCGTTGGTCGTGTTATTGCGTACAGAATCCGTATATTGTACCTGGAACAAATGTGCCGAAACGTACAATACTCTTTTCTCTGGATAAATCTCTTTGATTTTCGTGCCTATTGCGTTTGCCAGGTGCGTCTTTCCTACTCCGGATGCTCCATAAAGGAATAACGGGTTGAAAGCAGTCCCTCCCGGTTTTTGCGCTACGGCTTCCGCCACACTTCTTGAAAGTTTATTGCTGTATCCTTCAATGAAGTTCTCAAAATTATAATTAGGATTCAAATGCGGATCCAAATCCTGAACGGCAGGGGCCTGTAGGAAGCTGGGAGCTTTGTTTCCTCCGATTATGCTTTTGGGAGTAACAGCCGTAGAACGATTGCTTGCTTCGAGATTCACGGTTTGATTAGGAATCGAAGTCTTGTCCACCATGACATTGTACATCAACTTGGTTCCTTCGCCAATGACCTTATATAATGTCTTACGTATAAGATCTACGAATCTCTCTTCCAGTATTTCATAGAAAAACTGGCTCGGGATCTGTAAGATCAACGTTTTGTCCTCATATTTCAACGGAACAATAGGGGCAAACCAAGTATTATATGTCGTCTCGGGAACATTGTCTTTAATAACGTCGAGACAGCGGTTCCAAAGTACGACATGATTTGATTCAATCATAGTAACTTTTAATACATTTATTAATTAAGCAAAACTTCTACGTTTGCAAAATTGGGAATCTTATTCGGAAAAAACAAATCTATTTTTTCTTGTTTTTTTCATGCTAACAATAATGTGTTTACTTTCAATGACTTATGCGTTTGTTGTCGGACACACTCTGTTTACCCTCTCTTGCAGTTTTATAAGTATCTGTATGTTAATGTCTTATATATATAATTTTAGCCTTTTTTCTCACTTTTGTACGTTTGTACGGGAATATTATTTCGGTTTGTAGATAGACATTTGAAGAGCAATCTACTTTCTTTTGAAAGCCCTTCGTTATTTAGATAAAATCTATATAACGATAATTTGCTACTTGTCTTTCTTGCCGAATAATGAGAAGTGAACGTACCGTTTCGGATGCTCTTTCAGGTCTTCTAATAAGCTGGCTGCATTTTCAGTTGTTGCATTTAGATTATTGTATAAAGTCGGGTCGTTGAAGAGCAGTCCGATAGTGTTATCTTTGCTGTTTAATTTTTCTGTAAGTATTTTTACGTTAGCCAGCGTTTCGTCTATTTTTTTGAAAGTGGCTGCATAGTCTACTTCTTTCAAATTTCCGCTGATGACAACAAAGTTGTCTCCGATGGTGTTCAGCTTGCTGGTGAGTTGAGGAATATCATTACTCATCAGCCCTTTTACCTGCGAACTGACTACTGCCAGGTTGGCGGTTGTCTTCTCTATCGAGTGCAGGGTGGCAGGGATGCTCTTGTCTCCTAATATATTGTTCAGAGAGATGAGGATAGAATCCAGTTTCGGAAGCATTTCTTCTACCTTTGGGATCAGTTTCGCCGCGCTTTCCATCATTCCGTTGTTCAGTGTGCCGGGGATCGTATCTCCTACGGCATATTTTTCGCGCGGGTTGTTTGCCAGAAGAATATTCATGCGTACGCCTCCCATAAGTTCGGATACAAGCTCGGCACTACTTCCTTTGGGAATCCGCAGTTCCGTGTCCAGTTCCACTTCGACAATTACATTTCCGGGTTTGGCATAATCATAATAGATGTCACGTACGATACCTACACGAACACCGTCGGCAAATACCGGGCTTGATTTGGTGAGTCCGTTTACGTTTTCAAATTTGGCATAGAAATAGCTGGAAGGTTGAAACATGTGTATACCTTTCAGCCAGTTAATTCCGTATATAAGCACACATAGTGCAACGATACCTGCAATACCTATTCTGACTTCTTTTGTAATGTACTTCATTTTATCTTTTTATTTATTTCTTCTTTTCTTGAATTCGGCAATCGCTTCATTGACGTTCATTTTCTCGCCGTTCCGGAAAGCGATGATAAAGGCGTCTTTGAATTGTGCCGTAATGGTGCGCTTCGTACGCAACACCTTATTATAATCGGCGGAGGCTCCATACGTATATTTGTATATTCCCCCTTCCTTATAATAATCTACCTCTTTCAGTCCTTTCAGCCGTTTGTCGTTTTTGGCGAGAGGTTTGGAAGAAGTAAGTATCTGTATCTTAAACGTAATTTCACTGTCATTGGTTGCACTCTCTACTACAATTGGGCGTTTCGGTGCTGTTTTTGCTGTTGCGGCAGGTTTTGTTTTTGCTTCGGCCAATAGCTTTTCCTGTTGGGGAGCTGTGTTCACGCTTTCGGTATCCTTTTGGGCAGTTGCCGGGGTATTGTCTTCTTCCTGTTCGGTTGGGACGATCGTTTTGCTGACTCCCGTTAGGCGCAGTTCATGTTCTCTCTTATAATTTAAGAAAGCACGGTAGATGCCTTTTGCCATGGTGCCGGCCCCTTCTTCGGAATTCAGATAGCGCTCCTCTTCGGGCGTAGAGATAAATCCTAGTTCTATCAGAATGCTCGGCATGGCACTCGCTTTTAAGACAAGGAATCCGGCTTGATGCACTCCACGGTCTGCCCTTCTACAAGTTTGGCGAAATTGTTTCTGCATCAGTGAAGCTAGGTGTACACTCTGCTCCATGTATTTATCTTGCATGAATTCAAATATAATATATGACTCGGCAGAGTTCGGGTTGAAACCGGCATATCTTGTTTTGTAGTCACTTTCGTAGAGGATTACGGAGTTCTCTCGCTTGGCAACTTCCAGATTAGCGTCTGATTTGGCTAAACCCAGTGTCCAGGTTGAAGCACCTTTTGCGGTACGGTTGTTAGCCAATGCATTGGTGTGAATGGAAATAAAGAGGTCAGCCTTCGCGTTGTTGGCAATTTCTGCGCGTCGGTCCAAAGGGATGAATACATCTTTGCTACGAGTGTAAATCACTTTGACGTCGTCGCAATTCCTTTTAATCAGATTTCCCACTTTCAGGGCAACGTTCAGATTGATATTTTTCTCTTTCGAGATTTTGCCGATGGCGCCCGGATCATGTCCGCCATGTCCTGCGTCGATAACTACTACAAAATCCTTCCCCCATAAGTGGTTAGTACATGAGGGTAGAAAAAGCAGCCAGAGGCAAATGAATATGTATAATATGTACGGTCTATTCAGTTTCATATCTATAATACGGTGCAAATGTAGTAGAAATTTGTAGAAAACTCATTATTTGCCATTAAGTTTTGTGTTTTTTTCGGTTTAATGATAGCTTTTTTCCTGAAATCTCCGTTACTTTGTGCTTCGAAGTTAAAATGTACGACGATGCTTAAGTTTTTGAAGAATTGGACGTTACCTATTGCTATGCTGGTAGGTGCTATAGGTTATCCGCTGTTTATCAGCCTTTCTTTCCTGACTCCTTATCTTATTTTTACGATGTTGCTATTGACCTTCTGTAAGGTATCTCCTCGTGATTTGAAGCCAAAACCTCTCCATTTGTGGTTGTTATTGATTCAGATTGGTGGAGCGTTGGCTGCTTATCTGTTGCTTTATCGCTTTGATAAAATTGTAGCAGAAGGAGTGATGGTTTGCATTATTTGTCCAACGGCTACGGCTGCTGCGGTGATTACTTCCAAGTTGGGAGGGAGTGCGGCCAGTCTGACTACTTATACATTGATAGCAAATATTGGAGCGGCTATTGCTGTGCCCATTCTTTTTCCTTTGGTGGAGGTCCATCCTGATGTCACTTTTTGGGAGGCGTTTCTTGTTATTTTGGGTAAGGTATTTCCGTTGTTAATTTGTCCTTTTTTGGTTGCCTGGTTGTTGAGCAAGTGTTTGCCGAAAGTACATCAGAAGTTATTGGGTTATCATGAACTTGCTTTTTATTTGTGGGCTGTATCTTTAGCTATCGTAACTGCGCAAACATTGTATTCTTTGCTCAATGACCCGGCGGATGGTTTTACGGAAATCATGATTGCTGTCGGAGCACTGATTGCCTGTTGTTTGCAGTTCTTTTTGGGGAAGACAATCGGCTCGATTTATAATGACCGTATCAGTGGTGGGCAAGCACTTGGACAAAAGAATACAATTCTGGCTATTTGGATGGCGCATACCTATTTGAATCCATTGTCTTCTGTGGCTCCCGGTTCGTATGTGTTGTGGCAGAATATAATCAATTCGTGGCAGTTGTGGAAAAAGAGAAAGAGATAAAATTGTGAATAATTAGGGATTATATGATTACTATAAGGATAGCTTTAAATACGGATATAGAGGAAATTCAGTCTCTATATCGAAACACAGTGTTAGTGATAAACAGGCGTGACTATTCACAGGCCGAGGTTGAAGATTGGGCATCGTGCGGAGATGATCCTTCTAAAATAGAGGGTATGATAAAAACTCACTATTTTATTGTTGCTGTTAATCGGCAATCTGAAATCGTCGGTTTTTCATCCATTACACCTCAGGGCTATTTGCATTCAATGTTTATTCATAAGGATTTTCAGGGCAAAGGTGTTGCTACACTATTGTTGAATGAGATAGAACGTTATGCCGTCGCAGCCGGGATTACGCGGATTACCTCTGAAGTGAGTATAACAGCCCGTCCATTTTTTGAAAAGCGAGGGTATATAGTAGAAGTAGAGCAAAAACGCAGGGCTAATCAGCTGTCTCTTACTAACTATTGGATGGCCAAAAGCCTTGTATGATGAAAATTTATAATGGTCGTGTCCCGGCATGTGGCGTGTTTTGTGGTGGGTGTCCTACCTATACACGGCAAAAAAAACTTGTCTGGGAGCGCAATTGAATAGTGCACGCTGTGAAAAATGTAAAACATTCCCCAACACAAGACATCGGAGCTGAAAATGAAAACGATGGAAAGAATATTTGAAATAAAAGACCTGAAAGCACTGGAAGACTTTTTGCAATCTCAAACAGAAACCCGTTCTTTCTTTGTCAGACTTTTGACTACAATATCATAGGATTTGCTTACGAGTTCTTTGATCTTATCATCAGATACGTCTTGATTGAAATAAACGCTGATCCAATATTTCTTATTCATGTGCCAGCCTGGTTTTATACCGGCATATTCAGTTTGCAGTTCTCCAGATTCGTCAGGGTTACATTTGATGCAACAAAAATCGAAAATCTCAATGTTAACGAAACAAAACCATTTGTCCGCAACATAAAAGCATAGAACGTCACGGCTATATTGGTCGGGTACATTGGGAAAAGGCATCTTCTCGTGAACTCCTTTAAAAGACAGACAATATTCTCTAAATTCTTCTATATTCATTTCACTTTTTTATGTTCGGTTATCTATGCAAAAATAGTTAGAATAAGGGAGTGGACAACCATCTTTCTATGAAAATATTCAGGTGAGATGTGTTTTCATGTCCTTTATTTGGTTAGTCGACTTCTTCGGATGGATAGTTGATCTTAAAAACTACTTGACGCTCCACCGCCACCGCTATGTCCACCACCAAAACTGCCGCTACTACTTCTACTACTGCTTCTGCCACTACTACTGTGACTATTACTAGAACTGTCACTATTGGGGGGTGTCTTGCGGGGGATCTTCTGTGTTGTCTGCTTTTTATCTCCGCACATCAGGCAAAGATAGTCGGCAACCTCCAATCCGGCATCGGAATATGTGGGCTCTTTAATTGTTTTCCACGGGCTGATACGCTTGGAAGCAATGGTATGGCATTGATTACACATCCTATATTCGCTTATGGTGATAGATTTATACCGTAAAAGCCAGCCGCAGGAAGTACATTGATAAATACGGTGGATAGCAGAACCTAGTTTGTGTTCCATTTGTTCGGAAGCAGATAATAAAGGGGTTGCAAGCTCATTGGGTAAAAGTTGTAAAGCCACAGCTTTGCAAGAATCGCAGGTTTTACTCTGCAAAATAACACGTTGTTTTTGGTAGAACTTGTACCATAAGGATGCCGCAATAAGTGCAGGCCAGACTAGAAAAAACAATACAAGACATCCAAGTGGGTTGTAAAGTGTCAGGACTTTGATTGCTGCTAATGCTGAACTGTCTTTGGGGCGAGCTTTATTTACCTTCATGAGGTAAGTGATAACATTTACCAGTATCAAGAATACCCAAAGCATAGGCGGCTGATTTGCCAGAAAATTCCACAACGTATTGCTGGCACTTTTCCAGTAATTATCAGAAGTGCCTTGAGAAACGGGCTCATAGTCGCTTCCATAAAGCACCAATGTTACAGCCCGGACTCCCTCTGTTATTCCTCTGTCAAAGTCGTTTTTTCTAAACCACGGAACCATTTCATTCTGTTGAATGCGAAAGCATAAAGCGTCGGGAAGTACTCCTTCCAAACCGTATCCGGTTGCGAAAGTGACTTTACGTTGATCGAGTACTAAAAGAATCAGTAATCCGTTGTCGTCCGCTTTCTTTCCGATGCCCCAGTGTTCAAAAAGCTTGTGGGCAAACTCTGCCGGAATATCTTCACCGATAGAAGGGAGTGCAACAACTGTCACTTCAATACTCAATGAATCTTCTAACTGTGACAACATATTATTTATTCCCCACACATAACTTTCATCCAATATCTGATTCGGATTGCTGACCCAATTGGAAGAGCTTTCATTACGCGGATTGGGGACATCTGTTACTTTATAAATATCTACTGTTTGTTCGTGCTCTAAAGCCAATGCAAAAGCATGACTACCAAAGGTATAACAGAAAACAAGAAGTAATATCCGGACTATTCCCCTGAAACTTTTTTGTGTTTTATCTTTCATTATTGTGTTATTAACTGATTGTTCTTAGAGTAGAAAATAACTATCATAACTCTCATTCTTTTTGCTAATATAGTTATTATCTGATGAATAAGAATGATAGATGTTTCTGAAATTTTGTATCTATCATACTTTCTTCATGAAATATGGGTATCTATCATACTTATTCTTTTAATTATAAGTGGTTTATAAAAATGAATGAGAGTATGATACTAGTTTTTTACTCATAGAGAAGATGTTTTTTTCTAATCTCTTTGTAATCCTGTAACTCCTTTTGCCAACTATTCCGGATAGCCTCTTCCGATTCTCCTTTGAGGATAGCCTTGCGTACGCTGTCAGTTCCCATCAGCAAATCAAACCATCGGGCACGGGAGAAGAAGGCTGCGCTTTCACCGGATAAGCGATAAAAGTTCAAGAAGTAGCGGAGTGTAAATCCGTTCACATCGGTTACATTCCGGAGGTCTTCCCCATAGCAGGTGATACCTTTGTGCATCGGGTTTTTGTCAAAACCGGGTAAGGAGCGGGGAGTAAAAGTGAAACTTCCGTATTTCTTATTAGGTGCGCCTAATACTTGGAAAGGAAAAGTTGTTCCCCGTCCCACGCTGACGCGGGTAGCTTCAAAAGGACAGAGTGAAGCATACAATCGGATAGACTGATCGTTCGGGAGGTTGGGCGACGGTTTGATGGGGAGTGAATAAGGCTCTCCATGTTTCCACCCGGTCATTGGAATTACCTTTAATGAACAAGGATTTTTCTTGTTGGCAATCCATCCTTCCCCGTTTATCATCTGTGCCAGTTCACCGATAGTACATCCGTGAAGTACAGGAATGGGAAGCATGCCGACAAAGCTCCGGTAAGCAGGTTTGAGTATCGGACCATCCACATAGTCGCACGGATTGGGGCGATCCAGTACAATCATTTCTTTCTTGTTCTCTGCACAAGCATCCATCACATAATACATCGTGCTTATATAGGTATAAAAGCGTGCCCCTACATCCTGAATGTCGAATAAGATCACGTCAACATCTTTTAGTTGGGTGGCAGACGGCTTTTTGTTATCACCATAAAGCGATACGATAGGAATACCGGTGCGGGAATCTTTTCCGTCTTTCACCGTTTCACCTGCATCCGCGTTACCGCGGAAACCATGTTCGGGGGCAAATGCTTTGACTACCCGGACGTCTCTCCTTAATAAGGTATCGAGAAGATGAACCCGCTTTGCTCCCACGACAGAAGTGTGGTTGACTACCATTCCGATGCGTTTTCCTTTCAGCAACGGCATATATTGATCCATTTGTTCTGCTCCCGTGACAATTTGACTGCTTACACGCATTGGTGACAACATAATGAACAGAAATATAAGAATGAAGGAAGCTCGAGTTTGCATATCGGTAATTTTTTTTGTAATATTGCACAAAAATATTAATTTCTCATCAAGAGAGCAAAAAATAAAGCACATGAATCCATACGAAATCATTGATAAATATTATCCGGAAAATACGCAGCAGAGACAAATTTTAGTAATTCATAGTCTGGCGGTGTCCGGAAAAGCAATGAAAATGCTGGATGCTCATCCCGAATTGCGTTTAAACCGGAGTTTTGTGAAAGAAGCTGCTCTGTTGCATGATATTGGTATTTTTCAGACCGATGCTCCCACCATTCAGTGCTTTGGCACTCATCCTTATATCGCCCACGGATATTTGGGAGCTGAAATCTTGCGGGCGGAAGGTTTCCCCCAACACGCATTGGTGTGCGAACGCCATACGGGAGCCGGACTCTCGTTGGAAGATATCATTGCCCAGCAGCTCCCCGTTCCTCATCGTGAGATGCTGCCCATTACCCTGGAAGAGCAATTGATTTGCTTTGCGGATAAATTCTTTTCTAAAACCCATCTGGATGAAGAGAAAACTGTGGAAAAAGCGCGGCAAAGTATTGCAAAATATGGTGAAGAAGGCCTAAGCCGCTTTGATAGATGGTGTTCTCTCTTTTTATAGCACTAAAAAATAATTAAATAACGAAGATTCTAACTCATATTTGGTGAAGATTGTGTACTTTTGCCACTTCAAGCTAAACTATTAGTTAATGGCGCCATTGAAAGCAAAAATACTTATATCATTCATACTGCTGATTGTCTTACTGATGCTTCCCGATGAGGCTACGTCTCAGCGTCGAAGAAGAGGAATGATTGCCTCCAATACCGCACAAACGGATTCCCTTCAGGGAAATGATTCGTTGAAAGCAGATACGGTAACGGTACGCATTGATTCCATCGCACCGGTAAAGAAGAAACAACCACTCGATGCACCGGTTGTTTATGAATCCAACGACTCCACTGTCTTTACTTTGGGAGGAGCTGCTACACTTTATGGTAGCGGAAAAGTTAATTATCAGAACATCGAACTCGCTGCGGAAGTTATTTCGATGAATCTGGATAGTAGTACTGTGCATGCTTACGGTATCAAGGATACTACCGGAGTGGAAAAAGGTAAACCGGTATTTAAAGAAGGAGATACCTCTTATGATACGGAAACCATCCGATATAATTTCAAAACCAAAAAAGCGGGAATTACCGATATCGTCACCCAGCAGGGAGAAGGATATGTGACTGGAAGCAAGGCGAAGAAAGGAGCTAATGATGAAATTTTCATGGAGCATGGGCGTTATACAACCTGCGATCATCATGACCATCCTCACTTCTATATGCAGCTGACGAGAGCTAAAGTGCGTCCTAAAAAGAATGTGGTGACAGGACCTGCCTATCTGGTTGTGGAAGATGTGCCTTTGCCGTTGGCCGTACCGTTCTTTTTCTTCCCGTTCTCCAGCAGTTATTCTTCCGGTTTCATTATGCCGACTTATATGGATGACTCCAGTCGTGGTTTCGGTCTGGCAGAAGGAGGATATTACTTTGCCATCAGTGATATTATGGACTTGAAGATGACGGGTGATATCTTCACGAAAGGGTCATGGAGATTATCCGGATTGACAAACTATAATAAACGCTATAAATATTCCGGTACGCTGCAAGCGGACTATCAGGTTACCAAAACGGGAGATAAAGGTATGCCGGACTATACAGTTGCTAAGGACTTTAAGGTAGTATGGAACCATCGCCAGGATGCTAAAGCCAGTCCGAACAGTACATTCTCCGCTAGTGTAAACTTCTCAACCAGTAGTTATGAACGTTCCAATATCAACAACCTTTATAATTCGCAGTTGTTGACTCAAAATACCAAAACATCAAGTATCAGTTATTCTCGTAGTTTCCCTGATATCGGTCTGACTTTATCCGGAACCACCAATATCGCACAGACGATGCGTGACTCTTCTATTGCGGTCACTTTGCCTGACTTGAATATCACATTAAGCCGTCTGTTCCCGTTCAAACGTAAGAAGGCGGCGGGAGCTGAACGCTGGTACGAAAAGATTTCCATTAGCTATACGGGACGTTTGACAAACAGTATCCGTACAAAAGACGACCGTCTGTTTAAAGCCGGACTAAGCGAATGGGAAAATGCGATGAATCATAACATTCCCATCAGTGCTACTTTTACGTTATTCAAATATTTGCAGGTTTCTCCTTCGGTCAATTATACGGAACGTTGGTATACTCGTAAGATCAATCAGCAATATAATGAGGTCGATCATAAGTTGGAGGCATTGCCGGGTGATACGTTAAACGGTTTTTACCGGGTATCCAATTATTCGGCAAGTTTGAGCTTGAGTACGAAATTGTATGGTATGTACAAACCTCTTTTTGCTAAAAAGAAAGAGATACAGATTCGTCACGTATTCACACCGCAGGTAAGTCTTAGCGGTGCTCCGGGATTCAGCAAGTATTGGGAAGAATATACCGATTATAATGGCAATACGCAATATTATTCTCCTTTCACCGGTCAACCTTATGGCGTACCTTCGCGGGAAGGATCGGGAACGGTCAGCTTCTCTATTTCTAATAACTTAGAGATGAAATATTACGATGCAAAGAAAGATACGCTTAAAAAGGTTAGTCTGATTGATGAATTGGGAGCAAGTATGTCTTATAATATGGCTGCTAAAGAGAGGCCTTGGAGTGATTTAAGCATGAACCTACGTTTGAAACTGGCTAAGAATTATACGTTCAACATGAACGCATCGTTCGCTACGTATGCTTATACATTCGATAAAAGTGGTAATGTAGTAACTAGTAACCGTACAGAATGGTCGTATGGTCGTTTTGGACGTTTCCAGGGATATGGTTCTTCTTTCAACTATACCTTTAATAATGACACATGGAAGAAATGGTTCGGTCCGAAAGAGGAGGATGAAAAAGGGAAAGATAAGAATAAGTCGGAGGATAGCGACGATGAGGAGTCCGATGGAACGGAAGGAGACGGTACTACGCCTAAGAAAGTAGAGAAAGCACAGGCTGACCCGGATGGTTATCAGGTATTTAAGATGCCTTGGTCATTGAGTCTTAGCTATTCGTTTAATATCCGTGAAGATAGAACGAAGCCTATCAACCGTTATTCCATGCGATATCCTTATACTTATACGCATAATATCAATGCAAACGGAAATATAAAGATTTCTAATAACTGGTCGCTCTCATTCAACTCGGGTTATGATTTTCAAGCAAAAGAGATTACCCAGACTTCTTGTACAATATCCCGTGACTTGCACTGTTTCAACTTGTCCGCCAGTCTTTCTCCTTTCGGACGTTGGAAGTATTACAATGTTACAATCCGTGCGAATGCAAGTATTCTGCAAGACTTGAAGTATGAGCAGAGAAGTCAGACGCAAAGTAACATTCAGTGGTATTAAAGGGGAAACGATAATGAATGTTTAGCGATAACGTAAAGAGTAAGCGATAGAGCATAAAAGAAAAACAATGAGCGGTGAACAAGATATGCATTTATATTGCATTAGTTGTTCACCGCTCATTGTTTTTCTTTCACTGTTATCTATCTACCATGCGATTTCTGTTTCTCCATGTGCTTTTAGATAATCGTTTGTACGGCTGAAATGTTTGTTTCCGAAGAAGCCGTTGTAAGCAGAAAGAGGAGAGGGATGGGCGGAAGTGAGTACCAGGTGTTTGTTGCGGTCGATAAACGCTCCTTTCTTTTGAGCGTATGATCCCCACAGGATAAATATCAGGTTTTCTTTTTCTTCTGCCAGGGCACGGATTGCAGCATCAGTAAATGTTTCCCAGCCACGGTTCTGATGTGAACCAGCTTGGTGAGCACGTACGGTCAGCGTAGCATTGAGCAACAATACTCCCTGTTCTGCCCAGCGAGTCAGATTTCCCGTAGCAGGGGCATCTGTGCCGATGTCGGCTTTGATTTCTTTGAATATATTCACTAATGAAGGGGGAAAAGGCACTCCGTCGTTTACAGAGAAACAGAGACCATGCGCTTGTCCCGGTCCATGGTAAGGATCTTGTCCTATAATTACAACTTTCACTTTGTCGAAAGGACAAAGGTTGAAAGCATTGAAGATCAGTTTTCCCGGAGGGAAGATCTGATACTGGCTATATTCGCTTTTGACGAAATCGGTCAGTGTGCGAAAGTAGTCTTTTTCGAATTCGGGTTCTAAATGTGCTTTCCAGCTTTCTTCAATTTGTACATTCATAGTCTGTTATATAAGGTGTATTTCAAGTTCTTCACATTCCTTGCGCATATCTTCGGGCCAGATGCTGGCTTGTATTTCTCCGATGTGAGCTTTGCGAAGGTAGAACATACACAAGCGGGATTGTCCGATACCTCCTCCGATAGACAGGGGAAGGGTGTCATTCATCAATCGCTTGTGGAAATAAAGTTCCAGTCTTTTTTCTTCTTTTTCTTCTTTTAACTGACGTTGCAAGGCTTCTTTGTCTACACGGATTCCCATCGATGATAATTCGATGGAGCGTTGCAGTACATTGTCCCACAATAGGAGGTCACCGTTTAGTCCTGGCAGGTCGTTCAGTCCTTTGGTAGTGTAGTCGTCATAGTCCGGTGCGCGTCCGTCGTGCTTCTTGCCATCACCAAGTTGACAGCCTATTCCTATGATAAACACAGCTCCATATTTCTGACAGATGGCATGTTCGCGACATTTAGGTTCCAGGTTTGGATAAAGCTGGCGCAATTCCTCTGAATGAATGAAATGTAGCTTTTGTGGCAGGCAAGGTTTGATTTGCGGATACATTTCATATACCATATATTCTGTACGGATCATAGCCGCATAAATACGGTTGACGATTTCCTTTAGGAAGTTCACAGTCCGGTCTTCATTGGTGATGACACGTTCCCAGTCCCACTGGTCTACGTAGAGAGAATGCAGGTTGCCCAGTTCTTCGTCTGACCGAATAGCATTCATATCCGTATAAATACCATATCCCGGTTCGATGTGATAGTCAGCTAAGGTCAACCTTTTCCATTTAGCCAATGAATGAACCACTTCGGCTTGCGCATCGCCCAGATCTTTGATTGGGAAAGAAACAGGTCGTTCTATTCCATTCAAATCATCATTGATACCCATTCCTTTCAATACGAAAAGAGGGGCAGTCACACGTCTAAGGCGTAGTTCGGATGACAAGTTTAATTGGAAGAACTCTTTTATTTGCTTGATTCCCAGCTCGGTCTGTTTGAGGTCGAGTAGCGGCTTATAGTTCTTAGGTTTTATCAAGTAACTCATAGGTTTGTTAAATGTTAATTGTCGGCAAAGATAGGAATAAAATTGATATATGTAATGGATATTCTCTAAAAGATTGTCAATTTGATAAAGTAAATGCTCTAAAGCATTTCAAAATAACAGTCTTCTAATATAGGGAAGTACCTTAAGAACTATAAAAAAAGGAGAATCATTAGGAAGATGAGAAGATTTTTTATACTTTTGTCCTCGCATTTAGAAAGAATGGCCCCGTAGCTTAGTGAATAGAGCGTCAGATTCCGGTTCTGAAGGTCGTGCGTTTGAATCGCACCGGGGTCACAGAAAAATCCCTTGATAATCAGCTGATTATTGAGGGATTTCTTCTTTGTTATACCTTGTAGAACTGGGTTTAAAATGGCATATTTACCTCTTGTAGTTGATAGCTGTTGGTTAATTGTTGGTGGAAAATATGATACCTAACATGTTGACATTCAAGGCGGAAATCAGAAAGAATGAAATGAAAGTTGGTGGAACTTTCAATGTGAAGATTAGAGTAACCTATAACAGAGAGGTTAAGAGGTTGGCTACTCATATCTTTGTAAGAACAGAAGACCTGACTAAGGACTTCAAGTTAAAGAATCCAAAGTACATCAAGGAAGCTGACAAATTGGTCAGATACTATGAAGAGTTATGCATGGGGCTTCCATTAGAGGCTTCCAATTTAACCTTAAGTGATGTACTTGATTATATCCAGAAAGAGAAGGAAAAGAATACTCCTATTGACTTTATCCAGTTCTGCAAAGACTGGTTAACAACTACAGAGGTCAAAGGTAAGAGGAATTATCAAACTACCCTTAATACCTTCATTGCCTTCTTAGGAAAGGATAAACTGAATACCAACCAAGTTACCAAGTTGTTAATGATGGAGTTCATGGAATACCTTCACAAGAAAAGGGCTAAACAGGTGGCAGAACTCCAGAGGAAAGGCAAGAGAATACCTTCCAATAGAATGGTATCTTTATACATGGGGAGTATCAGGCATCTATTCAATGAAGCCAAGAAGAAGTATAATGACTATGACAGGAATGTCATTAGAATACCAAATTCACCTTTTGAGAATTTGGAGATACCAAAGCAAGAAGCAACTAGGAAGAGAGCATTATCAGTAGAGTTAATCAAGAAGATATGGGAACTGCCTTATATCATCAATACCAATGGCAGGGAAAGGTTGTGCCCTTTTAACTTAGCCAAGGATTGTTTCATTCTCTCCTTCTGCCTAATAGGGATGAACTCTGCTGACTTGTACAACTGTACTGAAATGGAAGGTGGTTCAATTACTTATTACAGGACTAAGACTACAGACAGGAGACTTGACAAGGCTAAGATGAAAGTAGATGTTCTTCCTATCCTGTTACCTTTAATGAAGAAATATGAAGATTACACCCAGAAGAAGGTGTTCTGCTTCTATCACCTCTATTCTACTTTCAAGAACTTCAACAGAGCCATCAATCTTGGGCTAAAGCAGATTGGCAAGATACTAAAAATTGATGATTTGGAGTACTATGCTGCAAGGCACTCATGGGCTACATTAGCTGTTAACAAGGTAGGCATTGATAAGTACACTGTTCATGCTGCATTGAATCATATTGATGAGGCTATGAGAGTTACTGACATATACATTGAAAGGGACTTCAAGATAGAGAATGAAGCTAACAAGAAGGTGGTTGAGTATGTATTTAGCAACCATAATGAGTAGTCTTGTCCAAAAGTGAAATAAGTTTAACACAAAAGAACCTCTGTAATTGATTGAATTATGGAGGCTCTTTAGTATATTTGTTCACTTACAATCTATATACTAACTACAAACTAAGTGAGATATGAGCAAAGAAGATGAACTGGCAAAAGAACAAGCAGAAGTAGTACCTAATACCTATGGTGACTTACATGATGCACCTTTAGAGTACATTGAGATATTATCCTCTGGGAAAGTAGGAGAAACTAAAACCATACCTCAAGACACAGTAATAACTAGTTTGGATAACCTACTATTTGGCAGAGCACCAGAAGTAATAAGAGAAGAAGTCAGTGACTCCTTCTGGAATCTGGCTGACTTCATAGATAAGATGCCTCATGGTATTGTAGACAAGAAGATACCAGGTATTGGAGCTACTACACTTGAGATAAACTCAAAGAGAAACTCAATCATAGTCTTTCCTACTAAGGCTCTGGCTTATGGCAAACACTCAAAGCATCCTAATACATTATATGTAGGTAGTGAGATTAAAGGTGAAAAGGTCACTAATCAGCAGATTGAGGAATACTTGGCTAAAGATGGATACAAGAAACTTCTAGTAGTTGCAGACAGTCTAGGTAGACTATTAGGTATCATAGGAAAAAACTACAAGGACTACTTCCTTATGATTGATGAGGTTGATGTTCTCCAGACTGACAACAACTTTAGACCTCAATTGGAGAATGTGATTGACTACTACCTTATGTTCCCATCAAAGAACAGATGTATGGTAACAGCTACTATGAAGGAGTTCAGCAATCCACACTTAAAGACTGAATGTAGATTTCCTATAACATGGCAATACAATACCCATAGAAATATAGACTTACTACATACAGACAATATCACACAGGCTGTCATAGAAAAGATTATCTCTCATCCTACAGAGAAGATATTCATTGCCTATAACTCCATACTCCAGATAAGGAATATTATAGCATCACTAGATGAAGAAACCAGAAAGGAATGTGCTATCCTATGTAGTGAGGCATCCATAAAGGAAGCAGGAGAATACTTTGCACCCAAATTAGGAGACAATGATACCTTACCTGCTAGGATTAACTTTGCCACCTGTTGCTACTTCACTGGTATAGATATAGAGGATAGTTACCATCTAATCACTGTATCAGATGTAAGAAGAAGCCACTCAATGTTAACCTTAGATAGGATGACACAAATACATGGTAGATGCAGAAAGGTCAATGGGATACTTAGTGAAACTATCATATATAATACCTTAGGATATGTATCAGTAATGGAAAGTATGGATAGCTATACAGTCACCCTCTTAAATAAAGCTAAGAAGGTGCTCAAAGTAATAGAATCAGCAGATAATATCATGCAAGGTGACCATACCCTAACTGATCTGTTTGCAATGGTCAAAGAAGCCATAAGAGAGAAAGCACAAGAAAGAATTGCGGGAAATGAGTTAATTAACTTGACTAGAAAGGATGTATATGGAAAGGATGTACCTGCCTACCTCAACATAGACTACATCATTGAAAGAACCGAGTTATATGCCTCATACTTCATTCCTGAAACACTGAAAGAAGTACTAAGTAAACAGGTTAAAATCATTAGCTACAAATCCCTGAACTATGCTGTATCCCCAGAGCAAAGTAACATAGAAAAGGCTAATAAGGATGCACAGAACAAACTAACAGACAGCAATATCCAAGATGCCATAAAATACATCAAAACATTATCAACCACAGGACAGTTGAATGATAATACCTTGTACTCATATACTAGACATTGCAGAAGTAAAACTAAGATATTCTTAGAGAGATTCATCAAGCTATATAGGTATGTTGACCTTGATAGTCTGCTACATCAACTATGGGAAAGTAGGACAAGTAACAGTGTAGTCTTCAAGAACCTCAATAATACAGTCATGTACTGGGCACTAGATGAAGAGCATCCTTTCAAAGTTGCTATAAGAAGAAGTCTCACCTTAAATAAGAGCTATTCAGCAAGTGAGATACAAGAGATATTAGCTCCTATAGTTCAGTATCATCTACATAAGGTACTGAAACCAAGAAAGTATGTAGTCTTATTGAAAAGTATGTATGCTACTGATAGAACATCTAGGAATAAATACACCATCAGAGAAGAGAATCCAAGAGGTTTTAAAGAACATACTGGCAGGATAGCTACCAAGGAGAATAATTTGTTAAAGCTATTTATGTTATAGAAAGTTAATAAACGACCAAATAAATGATAAGGATGTTGGTGTTACTGATATTATTTGCTATATTTACACCTGATAATCAGGTAGTTATAGAGTGATTCACCTCTAATATGACATTAACTATCAACAGAACCAACCTTAGGGTCAAATATCACCCTATACTAATTACCTTTAGTCCTTTATTACTGTAGGTAATTAGTATGGAGTGGATTTTGACCCCTCTAAAACAAGAATTAATGACAACAGCAAAACCATACACTATCATCCCCATTGAAGCTTGCAGGTACTTCAATCCAAAGCAGCTCTACCTGTTAGCAGGTCTGTATATCAATGCCCACTACCAAAGAGGAAGTAACTACATGACAACAGATACTACTTTCAGCCAGTTGTCAGAGCTTACAGGAGTAAACACAGATTATATCAAGGATTCCTTTATCCCCAAACTAAAGGAGCTAGAAGATAAAGGATATAGAGTAGAGACTATACAGCAGCAAAGAGAGATTAGAAGGAATATTTATTATCTACCCAATCCTACTAAGAATTTCAGGATTATATGGGCAGAGTTATTCAGTGACAGTTCTTTAACTCCTGAAGAAAAAGGAGTTATGATAGGGTTATACTGCCTTTGTGTTAACAATGAGTTCAGGATAGACCTATCAGATAAACTCATTTATAGTCACTTGGATATGGCAAAGAACACATATAAAAAGTATAGAGACTTATTGATTGAGAAGAAAGTAATCTGGTCTTCCTATGATGTTCCAATGAAACTAGTATGGACTGAACACATGGAAGCTAAAGTCCTTCTGTACTCTCACTTGGGTTACAATACTTGGATAGACAAAGTTATATCAGATGTACCAGATGATGATGAAATCAAGCATTACCTTGATACTATAAATGATGAATGAATGATACATACCCCAATACCCCCTGTTTTCACACCAGAAGACAGGGGCTTTCTATATCTGTACATAACTAATATATAGCACTCCCTACTGTCATCTGATATACTGTCTCCCTGATATTTTTAATTTTTATTTTCAATTTCTGTAAACTTGATACCTACAAGTGCACTCTAAGTCACAAAGTCTCCCTCCCCTTACCTTAAGAGTGGGATATCCCCCTCTGCAACAATAATAAAAATACAATTATGGAAAAGTTAAAGTTCTTAGAGACAGTGACAGTGAATGAGTTCAAGGCTCAAAAGGGAGTAAGCAAGATTGAAATCAAGCAAAATCCTCATACAGGTAAGTGCTTCTTTGTCTATGGCTGTGAAACTGGTGCAGTTAGTGACAAGTTCATCAATGGAGAGGTTACCAATCCTGTTATCTCTCAAGTATGTTCACCTGATACAGGTGACATGTTTTATATGCTGCATCAGAGAGGTGAAGGTGGAGCTATGACATTGGCAACTCTATGATGGGTGTCAATGTTGACCTCAAGGAGGCAAGTTTATTAGGACTTGCTTCCTTTTTTCTTTATAGACTGTGTATAACAATTAACCCTATTCAGATATGTTGAACTTAAGAGTTTCATCCAAGAAGCAGGCTAAGATTAAGCTTGCTCTACAAGGCTGTGCAGGTTCAGGTAAGACCTATTCAGCATTACTTTTAGCTTATGGTTTATGCAATGACTGGACTAAGATAGCCATCATTGACAGTGAACATGGAAGTGCAGACCTTTATGCTCACTTAGGTGCTTATAATGTATTAAGTCTAAGTGATAACTTTACATCTGAAACTTATATACAAGCTATTGAAATATGTGAAGGTGCAGGCATGGAAGTTATCATCATTGACAGCATCTCACAGTGTTGGGATACCTTGCTTGAGTACCATGCAGGATTACAAGGTAACAGCTTCACTAATTGGCAGAAGGTGACACCCAGAATCAATGCTTTTATGCAGAAAGTATTGCAGTCTGGAAGTCATATAATATGCACTATGAGGTGCAAACAGGACTATGTTTTAAGTGAGAAGAATGGCAAGATGATACCAGAGAAAGTAGGACTTAAAGCAGTCATGAGAGATGGTATAGATTATGAGTTTACCATAGTCTTTGACATCAACATGAAGCACCAGACTATTGCATCTAAAGACAGGACAAACCTGTTCATAGGTAAGCCAGACTTTACCATTACACCTGCTACAGGACAGATCATATTAGATTGGTGTAATGATGGTGTCAATTTGGAGATGATAAGGAGTAAGATTAACAGCAGTAAGACCATTGAAGAACTGACTGCTATTTACCATCAATATCCTGAATGGTATCAGCAGTTAACATCAGACTTCATGCAGAAGAAAGCAGCACTTCAGGTACAAAAGAATCAACCAACTATTAACTATACCCCTAATTACATTAGATATGGAAACAATGCAGTTGCAGCCAGTCAGAGCTAATCTGATATACCCTAATAGAAATAAGGCAGATAACCCTTATATTCAAACAGTTGAGACAATAGAAGTCATCAACACAGGTATTGCATCAACAAATCCTGTGGGAGTTGAACCAATAAGCACCAGAGAAGGCAATAAGTTACCTTTTATTGAGGCTAATACAAAGGAAGTAACCATGCAGTACCTCAAGGAGGAATGTATTACACCAGTGTTCTCTAAAGATAATGAGGTTACTATATCACACTCTAGCTTCATTGAAACTGTATGGGAAGCAGCTAATAAGGTGTTCTCCAATGAGAGAATAGAAGAACCTGCCATCAGGGTAAGCCATGTTATCAAAGGCAGAATACCGGAAGCTATTCATAAACCTGTGAATCAACTGTTGGAGTCTGATAAAACCATTTACTTTGAGAGAATGATGTTCTGTTTTGAGATACCTACCATATATGAGGATATTGCAGGTAACAGACTGAATTTAACCATAGGTGGCGTAAGAGCTTATAATCACATGAATCTGTACAGCAAGAAAGGTGCAGAGAAGTTCAAGGTGTTCATTGGCTTTAAAAATCTTGTATGTTGTAACATGTGTGTCTCAACAGATGGTTACAGGTCAGAATTAAAGGTCATGAGTACAACTGAACTATTCAATGCAGTGATGAGGCTGTTCCAAGAGTACAATATAGCCAAGCACTTGTATTACATGTCAGCTTATAAGGATACTTATATGAGAGAGTCCCAATTTGCCCAGTTCTTAGGCAGGTGCAGATTATATCAGTTCTTACCAGTAAACCAGAAGAAGAAGTTACCACAGATGTTAATGACTGATACCCAGATAGGATTAGTTGCCAAAGCATATTACAATGATGATAACTTTAGCACCCTTCTGGACAGCAGGGAAATCAGCATGTGGAATGTGTACAACTTGCTAACTGGAGCTAATAAGAGTAGCTACATTGATAACTTCTTGGACAGGTCACTTAATGCCACCCAATTGGCAGAAGGACTTAATAAGGCTTTATATGGTGAAAGTGAATATAGTTGGTTCATTAATTAGTGCATCTCATGAACAGTATAATGAATGTAGCAGAGGTTCAATTGAGCTATAAAAGTAATGTCAAATCATCAACCAGATACAAGATAAATAGCTCACAGGATGCCTATGAACTATTGACAAAGTACTTCCCTGATGACACAATAGAATACAAGGAAAGCTTTAAAGTAGTACTACTTAATCAGTCTAACAAGGTACTGGGTATAGTACCTATTTCAGAAGGTGGAATCTCCGCAACTTATGTAGATGTAAGGCTGATATTACAAGCTGCATTGCTGGCTAATGCAACACAGGTAATATTGGCACATAATCACCCTTCTGGAAGCATGAAACCCAGTACTCTGGATGATGCTTTGACTGAAAAAGTAAGGAAGGGGGCTGAACTCATGGAAATTCATGTAGCAGACCATATAATCCTAAGTCCAGAGAAGGAGTACTATTCCTATAATGATGAAGGAAAGCTATAAACATTTAACCTTCTAAGGTCTACAATATCCTACCTTCTATATAAATCCATCCCCCTCTGCTGTTATTATACCATTATGATGGGAAATTTCTCCTGTCTCACTTTCTTACATATTATATATACAAAGTAAGTGATGCAGAATGGCAAATCAGGGGATAGTTTAATAGAGGTTGACTGCCTCTTCTAATACAGGTTGAGGGTATTTGATTACAGGGTAAAGAGATGTACTGCTATAATTACTTAACCACTTGAGGTTCGGTGAAGTATGTAAACATGAATTATAGCAATAGTTAGTAAGTTAGACTAAATTAAATATTGATTGAATTATGTGTGAGATAATCTTGATTCTAGTGGGGTTTATCCTCACCAGTATGATACTTAAGGATTAAGAGGTTATATACCTCTTACTATGTGTTTTTATTGTTGTTGATAGCCCTAGTTCTTCATGGATTGGGGCTTTAACTAGTGTATATATGACAGCATTAGATATGATATTACAGTGGTTCATATTGATAGTTACTGGTGCTCTATTTATCAATTGAACATATAGAAAGTGAATAATTAAGCCTACCTTTGTGCAATAAGGATATAAGCCTACACCTATGGTACTGATATGGCTTTAAACCTATTAAAAGTAGCTCTCAAATGATGGTTTATTACTGGAAAGTTCTATCTTTGCAGCAGTATTAATTAAATGACAACTAATGAAATAGAAGTTTAACAAGACATATTAGAAAAGAAGTGTTTGCTTCTTGCTTGATGTTATCAGAGAAATCGCCAATTTCAATCAGATATAACCATCAAAAGCAGGTTAGTGAATGCTCATACCTATATAGGTGTGGGCTTTCCTTGTTTGCATGGTTATAGGTGTTTGGCGATACCTTCTGATAAGCAATCAAGGTTAGGCTCACATCTTCTTTTTGTAGTATGGCTACAAAAGGAATATATATGAAGAAAGAAAATTTGGGGGTATTTATCACAGTCCTTAGTGGAACTATAGTTACATTGTGCATAGTAGGCTATCTATCAAAGCTAGAAGGCACAACCAAGAAAAATCAAAATCCAACAGAGACAACAGCAGAAGCTGTCGACTCATTAGTCCAAGAATATTTTGTCCGAAAAGCAGAAGCCAAAGGTTTCAAGAAGGGAGTTATTCAGCATAGTTTAAATACCAAATGGAGTGAATTTGCTGATAGGAGTTATTACTCATATATCAAGACTTTGAAGTCTGGAATGAAGTTGTACAGGGCAGAAGCTACTAACATGATGATGGAAGTATATGTATTAAAAGGATATATCAAAATTCAGTCTTCCAATATCATATTACATGATAAGACTAGTGAAACATTGAAGTCAATGGATGCTTGGCTAATGTCCTGCAATCCTCTTACTGTCATTGGGGACATATCCAGTACTAAGGAGTACAACTTTCATGACTATGATATCATGTTGAGAAAGTTAGGCACAGATGGAATACATTATATGATTTCAAGCAACAGTGATACCAACAATCAGAGTATTAAAGCTACAACTGATCCTTCTCTAAACAAGCAATACTCTAATGAGTACTTCTCTATAAAGTACCCTACCACATGGCAGATAGTTCAGGATGACAACCAAGTAACTGGTAATACAACTGTCTCTGTTCAGATTATGGAGAAATTGAAGAATGACCATGACTTTAGACCTAATATTAACATCATTGTTTCCAAAAAGAAATGGAGTGAACCTACTTCTTATTTAGCCCAGAACACAATAGCCCAAAATAAGCAAATAATGGACAGTTATCACCTACTAGAACAGAATGATGACATCTACATAAACAACTGTCAAGGAAGTGTGATAGACTACACCTTTAACATTCAAGGGTACAAGTTGCATGGTATACAATACATAGTAAAGAAGAAGGATAACACAACCTTTATCATTACTGCAACAACAGATGCAGCTAAACATAGCAACCAGATGACAACTATAAATGATATCATTAACTCACTTAAACTCAAGTAATATGAACAAAGAAGAACTACAAACATTAACCATTGAACAGCTCAATGGAATGACAGAACAGATACTAAAGGCTGTAGCTGATGAAGTGCTGGAAAAGCTAAATGAGACTGAAATAGAGAAACTTCCCCTTGAGGTCAAGAAGAAGCTCAACTTGAAAAGGAAAAGTATCTGGTGCAGTGCTGAATTATGGATTACATTAATAATCAGTGCACTGGTTATGAGTATAATGCAATCTATCATGGGAAAATAACAATATACAACAAACTAATGCAAATAGACATGATGTACAATGTAGTATGCTTTCTATTACTAGATTACAGAGGTAGACTAAGCAATGATTTCTATGAGGAACACAGTTCTAATGATAGTTTTCTTGGGTTTATAATATGTTTCATATTATTCTGGGTAATTTATATCTGGTGGAACAGTAGGTCTGACGAGAAGTATGCAGAGGCTAAAGAAAGAGAAAAGTTTGAACATGAATATTTTAAGAAGTACTGTAAATACAAAGAGTATATGAATGATAGCTATAATCCTATGAATATCATAAGTAGTAGTGACCCTGAATTCCAAACCTATTTGGAGGAGCAATGGAAAGAGTACAAGACAAAAAAGAAGATTGGAAAGAAAGGCAGTTGCTAACAGAGTGCATATGGATGATAACAAGGAAATTATAGCATACTACTAATGAACATGTTTCTACACTCTTTATCTTATGGATTAACCCAAATAGGTCTACCTATAATACCTGTTGAAGTAAATAACAAAAAACTTTGCTTCATCTTGGATACTGGAAGCACCTGTAGTCTGATAGACAGTTCTGTAGTAGAATATTTCAAAGATATAGTAGAGCCAGTTGGTGACTATTGTATCAGTGGAATTGAAGGAACTAAGCACAAGGTAGACATAGTTGCTCTGCCTTTTAACTTTGAAGGTCAGATATATAAGCCCAAGTTCTGTGTTAAACCTCTACTTGATGCCTTTAAAAGCATTGAAAATGAAAGCGGAATACAGGTACAAGGACTACTTGGTACTGACTTTCTACTGGAAAATAAATGGATTCTAAACTTTAATAAGTTAAGAGTTACAACACAATGAACATCCTATATTAACATCAAGAATACATTATATGAAAACATTTTACTATGTAAATGGAAAAAGAGTAAGTGCTGACACTTACTTTGCAACAGGTAAAAACCTAGAATGGAAAAAGTACATGTATAAGGCTTGTATATCATACTATAAAGCTCATCCTGATGAGTTTGATGCAATTGCTAGGTGGACACCCCAAGAGTCATTATTCACTCGTCTAATGTTTGCATGGGGAGAAACTGATGATTATCAAGAAGCAGAAGAGAAATTTGAAAAGAGATATCGAAGAAATATGTTGATTACACTAATAATAGCTGCATTCTTTTGCTTTGTCCTTCCTGTTATTGTTATTACATGTGGAGGTGGCTCTTAAATGTTAAAGTAACTAAGTGGATTATTATTTTCAAGATAGTTGACACTAATTTTTAACCAGCACTATTATGCCAAATCCAAAGCCTAACAAATGGTCTGGTATCCTGATGATAGCAGGTGCAGTCTTGCTAATTATCATCATGGTGATACTAACAATCATAGCCAGTTCTCATATGTAAGAAGAAAAAGGCAAATGAAGTATTTCAAGTAAGTTACTTTGAATACTTGCAACCCTGACCTTATTAAAGCTCTGATAGGGTATTTACACTCATGCCTACTTATACCAAATGGACATCTATTGAATGACACTTTAAACTAATTAAGTTATGAAACAGAAGCAAGTAACTTAGCACATCTAAGTGCTATTGGTAGCATGTTACTAGCATAATAGTAATGCTACCATTGTTGGTTAATAGTTGGTTGACCAACCCCAAAAGAGATTATTATAGGACTAGCAGCTACATGATTTACAGGAACTTATAGACTAGATTCCGGTTCTGAAGGTCGTGCGTTTGAATCGCACCGGGGTCACAAAAAAAATCCCTCAATAATCAACTGATTATCAAGTGATTTCTGTTTTCTTATACCTTGGATAACTAAAACTAAATGCAGGATTTAGCCCATGTAATTGATTTTTGTTGGTCTATTGTTGTTCCCAAGAAACCAATGTTATATGTTGACTATCAAAGTGAAATCCTTCTTTTATCTCGTAAGAGGTTCTATTATTAGTCTTTCTTTGTATAAGAATTACAAACTAATCGTCTATTTGGGTCATCTGGAAAATCCGGATTAGTTATTTGATTATAAAATTCCCAGTCTCTTTCAAGTCTTTGGGCTACATCTATGTTGGCTGTATAGCAGATGTATTTTTTATTTGCTACATCCAGAATGCCATAGGTAAGAATATCCTTTTCCTTTCCCTCCTTATTTATATATGTGCTCTTGACCAATAATATCTTATATTTTCCGTCTTCCCGAGTACAGTATTCTTTATTGTTCTCAAGAGTATATGTGCCGGAGACATCTGTAAAATCATTGGAGGCCATTTCTACGATAATCTGTTTGGGCTCTCCTGTTTCCGGAGTGTCTGTCGAGTCATTGTTGCATGCGGATAGCAAGATGGCGGATAAGAATAATAGTTTAAGTAATTTCATCTTTATATTTTATTTGTTTTTGATCCTTTTTTAGTCTAGTATATTATTTATAGTGCAAATGTACAGTTTTTGTGTGATATAAAAGCGGTAATGGATAAAATAAATGTGTTTCATATTCTTGATATTTAGATTCATGATCCTTGGATAGTTAGTCATGTATTTTGCTCTGCATTTTCTCAAACCTAGTTAGTTATTATTATATGTAGTTGCATAATTTAGCCTAAATAGAATGAAAAAGTTGATTTAAATAAAAGGATTCTCGTGAGAAATGCTAACTTTGTAGATATGAAAAAGTAAGGAATGATATTCTGTAGTAGTGTTCATAGCTTTCCAGATGTAGACATTTGACGATAAATTATATTAATCCCAATAAATATAAATAAGAATGGAAGAAGCTAGAAAAAAGAAATGGGGTAGTGTTGCGCTGATTATCGGAGCTATTGCTTTTATCATTATTATGATTTACTTTACAGTTATTTCAAGTCTTAACATGTAAAACAGATCATTATGGCATTGAAAAATTAAAGCTTGGACATTTCGTTTGAATCTGTCCAAGCTTGTTTTTTATGATTCCGGATGATTGACCGGCCTTATGGTAACGCTTTCTCTTTAGCTTCTTGAAACCTGAAGTCCCTTATCAGAAAGAGTCATTTCTACAAAACGAGCACGAGGATTGGGGGCTTGTTCCGTCAGTATCCGTCGGATTTGTCCGGCTGCTTGCGGGTCTTTGGCTACCATATATAAATAGCCTCCGCCACCTGCACCGGGGAGTTTGTATCCCAGGGTGTAATCCTTGATTTTTTCGATAATGGCTGCTACTGCCGGTGGATTGGTTCCGCAGTCTAATGCCTGGTTCTGTATCCAGGTTTTGCCGACCAAACGACCGAAACTTTCGAAATTACTTCGTAAAATGGCTTCACTCATATCCATTGCATGAGCTTTCATTTCGGCCAGCAAGCTTAGATGCGGACCGGAATTGAGGAACATGGAACTGACGATCTCTGCCAAAATACTTTTAGCAGTACGAGTAATTCCCGTATAATATAACAGATGACAGTCGCGGTAATCAGGATGAACAAAGAGCTGATCGGGTAACCAGCGTACTAATGGATTCTGTTCGAAACCAGTTTCGGATTGAAGCAACTTAATACCGGAAAAGACACCGCCATATTGATCTTGCCAACCTCCTCCAGTGGTCAGGAGCTGTTCTAATACTAATGTGTAACTACATATATCATTTTTATCCCAAGCCAATCCGCAGAAATCATTGATTGCTCCGAGCACGGTAGATGCCAGTATGGAACTGGTTCCCAAGCCAGAGCCCGCAGGAATAGCAGCTAGCAGAGTAATTTCGATTCCTGAACCGAAATCTTCCAGCTGTTTAGCTAAAGAAGGATAAGATTCCGTAGAGAATGCCGGTGCAAAGCCCGCCAATGTAAGGGCGGCTTTCGGAATAGAGAATGGAGAACCTACCTTTTTATAATCTTGCAGTTCCTCGTAATTCCTTATCACTTCCATTGCACCCATGTCGATAGAGCGAAGAGTGATGTGATATTCCTTGCATGGTTTCACATATACTTGTAGCGGTGGTTGACCGTTTAGTTCGATAGCAAGATTTACAACACTTCCCCCTGAATAAAGAGAGTAGGGAGGTGTGTCCGTCCATCCTCCGGCCACATCGATACGCACAGGACTGCGTCCCCATACGATTTGATCGGAATAAACGTTGAGTATGGGATGGCTCTTTCGTTCGCTCATTACCCCCAATAAACCGTCGCGAAGCAGTTGAAAGGCTGCCTGTTCCTCTTTGGCACAATCCTTGTCTTCACGTAGTTTCATGATACGTGCACGAAGCATCCGGTTGTGTATCCGTAACATGGGGGCAGCATCTTCTTTCAAGACGTCAGGCATGTCCAGATTGAAACGTACAAATTCATTTGCGGCATCCAGCAAATCGAGTTGATAGAATACGCTCTTCTCATAATTGGCCGCCAATCCTTTCCAGTTCTCCTTGCGGAAAGCATTGCGCTGTTCGTAAAGACGCTTGAGGTTGGCGCTTGCGGATATTTCGTCTGCAGAAACTTTTTCTGCTTTCAACCAAAGTTTTTTCCCTTCTTCCAGTTGTGGCTCCGAGGTCATCCAGCGTACTAATATGCCTAAATCTTCAACAGAAGCCACTTTGGGGAAGATGGATGCCGATTGTAAATCATCTGTACGCCCTTTTATATCCTCCCAGGTAATTCCTCTATCTTCCATCCAACGGGTAAAAGGAACATTAAGGTAAGTAGTCGTTATTTTGTCCAACGCTCCTTTGAATACATCATCCAATCCATACGGACGCGCAACAAACTCATTCTCACCGATAGGAATAATGTCGATGCAAACCCCATCCGGCAAATTTATGCTCCACTGGTTTTCAGGAACTCCTGTAATAATCTGGCGGGAACCTAATTTCCATTCTTTTCCCACCTGGCTATTCTCAATCCATAAATTGGCGTTGTCGGCAGAAAGAGAAACTTGTGTGATGGAATTCTGTATAAAGATAGCCGGATTTGGCTTTACTTTCCGGTGCATGATTCTTCTTTGGTCCCGTACCTTGTCCTGTATGGCTAAAGTAGAAGAAATCAGTTCGTGACTTGTGCCGTAATGGTAGAATTCTCCACCCGGCAACGGCAATATAGCTACGGATAACTGATTGATTTCTTCATCTTTCGTTTTAGGATGCTCTCCCAAAGCCAAACCATAGTCCGAGTATAAGTCATAATAAGTAATATCCTTCGTACCTTCTTTCAATGACCGTTTCATCAATACTTCTATGGCGCGGTCACTCAAAATCCAGATGCCGATATCCATCAGGAAAAGATGAGTTTTCGACAATCCTTCCAACTCTTCCAAAGAAGGTTTCTGCAACATGAAATCGAGCACCTCCGGTTTTTTCCGGTCGGAAACAAACACGCCATGATGAGTTGCCAATGAAGGATTCACCCACAGCCCGTAGCATACTACATCTGCGTTCGGAATATCCTGAAGCGGTTTTTCCGAACGGATATATACGTCTCCGCTAGCAATCAGCGTATTCAGACCGGCCGGAGCCTGATTCATAATCCTTTCATAGAGCGGGAGCTGCAATGATAACAGATTCTGTCCCAGCTTTTGTCCTCTTTCCCAACTGAAGATCGGGATAGGAGTTAATATTTTGCCGGAAGGGCCGTAACTGGGTAGCCGACGGCTTTGTCCGCCTGCATGGAGCAATATTCTTTTTTCATGTCCTATCCAGTTGCTGAAAGACTCTTGTGGAGCGAATGCCTGATGGCAAGCTTGCAATAACCATGTGGTTCCGCCGCCGGAGCCTAGTTTGCTCCCTATGGGGTCTGATGTACAAAACCAATCGGTATGGTTAACTTCTTCCAGTTCGTGGAAGCAATGGATCAAATTGGGTGGTAAAGATAATAACTTTTGCATAGTAGAATCTGCGTTGGCTTAGATAGAATCTAAGCGAATTAAACTCCCGTAAAAATACTATTTATATTCCTGCTTTTCAATATTTTTCTTCTGTTTTGAAGAATAAATTTTCTTTTCAGCTTTTAGATGTCATTTTCAGTCATCATGTCCCAGGTGTCATTAAGTGCCTGCATGGATGGAAATAATAAATCAGCCCCGGCATCCAGCAACACTTGCCCGTTCAAAGGACCCGTATTGACTGCTATGGTGAAAATACCCGCGTTGTGTCCGGCTTCCACTCCTAACGGAGCGTTTTCTACTACAACCGCTTCATCCGCTTTGATCCCTCCTTTTTTCAAAGCCATCAAATATGGCTCGGGATTGGGTTTGCCATATTTCACATCGAACGCTGTAACCATCAGTTCTTTGTGAAACATTCCCGGATAGTTGTGTTCCAGCCGTTCGAGCAGAGATAACTGACCGGAGCCGGTGACCACCATCGGAATCAGCCCGTCCTTCTTCACTTTTTGCAGTAACTCCCATGCACCGGGCATAGGCTTTGCTTCGGGATATGAATTGAACAAAACACTTTTCTCCTGATAGATACTTTCTATCTCCTCCTGTGTGGCTTCTCTACCCAATTCACGTTGAAAAACAATATTGATTGTAGAGGCTCCTGTCCGTCCTTCATGCATATATGCTTCTTCGCGACTAAGAGTGAGCCCATGAGATTTCATTACTTTATGCCAGGCTTCCGAATGATAAGGCATAGAGTCAAAGAGTACGCCGTCCATGTCAAACAGGACGGCTTTCAGTTTCTTTTTCATACTTTGTACGTTGCGGAATCTTTTTAAGATGATATTTTATTTTTTATGAGCATTTTCTTCAGATCAGACACGGGAATAACTACATCGTATTGTTTCCCGGAATCCTTGCCGATATATCTGTAGGTAATATTTTTATTGTTCTCCACGCAGGTTTTTATGAATATCTGGGTGGCAGGATCGGTCTGACTTGCCAGCGTTGACACAATACCCTCTTTCACTTCAGCTGCGTTTTCTTCAATCTGGCTGATAGGACACAACTCTTCGTCCACACTGCATATATAAACAACCGATTCACCTATGATTTCGATTTTTTCGACAACGACTTCTTCACTGGCCTGCATTGGAAATTGCAGATTCGCCATTTTCAGTTGCGCTTCAAGCTTTGTCTGTCCGCTTTGTGCCGGGTCGGCATTTGTATTGATAACCTCTTTCAATTCTTCGGCAGTAAGTTCGCAAACCGCTTGTTCGCCCGACTTATTCCCTACAAATATCATGTGTAATCCGGAATTACACTTAGCCATCAACTTCAGCATTTCCTTTACATCAGCAGCCGGATTCTGAAACATCATTTTGATAGATGATTTCATGCTTTCCGGATTATCTTTCAAAATCTTAATATTGGTAATTTCCTCGTTCATGTTGAGAGTGTACACTACGTTATCCCCGTCGTAGATGATACTGGTAATATTGCCGACTTCTCCCATGTCCAGCGGACACTGTTTGTTGGCTATCCCGATTACAGTTTTGAGTTTGGCTTCCTGACAGCCGGTCATGACTATCATTAGCAATGATACGCTACATAGTAGCATGAGTCCACTGGACTTCTTTAATAAATTTCCTGCCATTCTATTTGTTTTTTAAGTTTGATTCGCTTCATCTACAACTGTATACGAGGCAAAGATAACGATAAAAAATGAGAGATAAGTTAGAAAGGGAAGATAGTTGCAAATGATGCTCCCAAGCGATTAACTACATAATTATTTGCTGTTTAGAAGAATATGTGTATTTTTGTAACGTTATAAACTCGACGATAGCATGAAAAAGAGAGTATTATTGTTGCTACCATTGTTTTTAGGCGCCTGCTCTGATAGTGGGGAAAGTCCTGTTATCAAGATAGAAAAGCTTTATGCGAAGATCGAATCGGACGGTGAAAATACCAGTTCCGATGAAAAAGACTATGCGAATCAGAGGGATGAACTGCCGGCCTTGAAGGTGGGAGACGAAGTGAAAGCGTTTCTGCTTTTGGATGGAAATGGAGCAGAGCTGAAAACCTTTAAACTTCAGAATGACGATGAAGTGGATACTAAACTCTTTTATGAGAAAACAGAAGTATCTACAGAGGGAAATCTGACAGATGTGGAAAAAGGACAGCTTCGTTTTAAGGATGGGGTGTCAAAAGCCAAAATTATGGTGATTGCGACCATTAAACAGGTAGATAAGAACGGTGATGTGAAATTAGAGTTCTATCTTTCTTCCAAAGCCGAATGTGAAGGAGCACAGGAAGAAATCGGTTTGAAGACGAAAGTGGAAGATGAGAAGTAGAAGTGGTGAGCAGTAAACGGTACAACGGGTAATAAGCGGTACAATCGGAAACTGCAATCAATTGAATATAATAATGAACGGTGAACAAATCCATGTATATAGCATAGTTGTTCACCGTTCATTGTTTATAGTTTACCGTTTATAAAACGTTCTTGATTTATAGTTTTGCACGGATTGCTTTGGATTCCTCTTCATAACCCGGTTTGTCCAGCAAGGCAAACATATTCTTTTTGTATGCTTCCACACCCGGTTGGTTGAATGGGTTCACGCCCAGCAAATAACCGCTGATACCACAAGCCTTTTCGAAGAAATAGAGCAGACCACCAATGTTGTATTCGCTCAATTCCGGAAGTACGATGCGCATATTAGGTACGCCACCGTCTACGTGAGCCAGCTGCGTTCCCAGTTCGGCCATCTTGTTCACTTCGTCCACACGCTTGCCGGCTAAGAAGTTCAAGCCGTCCAGATTTGCTTCGTCAGAAGGAACTTCCAGTTTGTGGTTAACTTTCTCTACTGAAATCACAGTTTCGAAGATAGAACGTTCGCCTTCCTGAATCCATTGACCCATAGAATGAAGGTCTGTAGAGAAATCTACCGATGCAGGGAAGATACCCTTATTGTCTTTTCCTTCCGATTCTCCGTAAAGCTGTTTCCACCATTCGCTTACATAGTGCAGTTTCGGGCAGAAGTTAACGAGGATTTCGATCTTCTTGCCATTTCTGTACAACTCATTGCGGGTAGCAGCATAAATAGCAGCCGGGTTTTCAGCAAATGCAACGTCCGATCCGCATACTTTTTCCATATCGGCAGCACCGGCAACCAGTTTGTCGATATCAAATCCGGCTACTGCGATAGGCAGCAAACCAACCGGAGTCAGTACAGAGAAACGTCCGCCTACGTTGTCAGGGATGATAAATGTTTTATATCCTTCTTTGTCAGCTGTAACACGGGCAGCACCTTTTTTAGCGTCCGTCACAGCAACGATTACTTTCTTTGCAGTTTCTTTACCGCGCTGATCTTCACATTGCTTTTTCAGCAAACGGAAAGCAAGAGCAGTTTCGGTAGTAGTTCCTGATTTAGAAATATTGATGACACCGAATTTCTTATCTTTCAGATATTCAGTCAGTTCGTACAGATAATCTTCGCTGATATTGTGTCCTGCATAGATCATGACAGGAGCCGTTTTCTTTTCCTGCAACCAAGTGAAGCTGTTAGACAAAGCTTCGATTACGGCACGGGCACCCAGATAGCTGCCACCGATACCGGCAACAATTACTACTTCACAGTTATCTCTTAACACTTTTGCTGTAGCGTTCAGGTCGGCCAAGTGTTCTTTAGTGATAGAAGAAGGCAAATGCAACCATCCTAGAAAGTCATTACCTTTGCCTGTACCTTTTTCAAGCATTTCCTGTGCGGCTTTTACTTCAGCTTCGTAAGCAAAAACCTTTTCTTTGGAGATAAATCCAAATGTCTTTTCAATGTTTAAACTAATCATATCGTTCTTGTTTAAAGATTATCTAAAAGAGTCAGTCAGCAATTTAATCTCGATCATTGGTGAGATACGTTCGTACAGGATGTTGTACACAGCGTCCAGTATCGGCATATTGACATGATGATGCTTATTGATTTCTTTGATACATTTCGTACCATAGTAACCCTCTGCAATCATTTCCATTTCAATTTGCGCACTTTTCACGGAATACCCTTTACCTATCATCGTTCCGAAAGTCCGGTTACGACTAAAGTTGGAGTAGCCGGTCACCAATAAATCCCCCAGATAAACAGATTCATCTACGTTTCTGTTCAACGGATGCACCGTGTTCAGGAAACGATTCATCTCCTGAATGGCGTTAGAGATCAATACAGCCTGGAAGTTATCGCCATATTTCAGTCCGCTACAGATACCGGCAGCAATGGCATACACGTTTTTGAGTACCGAACTGTATTCGATACCCGCCACGTCATCACTGACAGATGTTTTGATGAAGCTGCTTCCCAGACGGCGTGCGAAGATACGTGCCTTGTCTTTATCAGGGCAGGCGATAGTCAGGTAGGAGAGGCGTTCCAAAGCCACTTCTTCTGCGTGGCAGGGACCTGCAAGGACTGCTATGTTTTCTGGTGGCACACCATATTCTTTTGTGAAGTATTCCGATACAATAACGTTGTCATCGGGTACGATTCCTTTGATAGCGGTGATGATAAACTTATCTTTTATCTTGGTTTTCAACTTTTTCAGATGCGCCTTCAGATAAGGAGAGGGAGTGACGAAGATCAGTGTATCCGATTCTTTCACAACATCGTTGATGTTGGAACTGAAAGTGATGCGTCTCGTATCAAATTTCACTCCTGTCAGATAAGCCGGATTGTGCCCTAATCGTTTAAAATCGGCAATGCGGTCGTCTCGCCGCATGTACCAATTGATAGAGTCCTCTTGGGCCAGACACATCTTTGCGATGGCTGTAGCCCAACTTCCTCCGCCCATTATCGCTATCTTGCCGGGTAATTTCATTTGTATGGATTTGGATGAAGAACTTATTAAATTTTCTGTATCCACTCAGTTACGTCGTTTACCGACGGATTGGTCAGTTCTAATTTATATTTCTTGTTAATGCCGCAGATGTCCTGGTGCAGCTTCTGCGGATTGACATCTTTCATGTCGGCAACTGTGTTGTAACCGGCTTTTTGAATCACCGGAACCCAGTCTTCTGCAATTCCCAATTCCATGTATTTGGCAGCAGCGTCTTTTTTCACTACTTTTTCCGGGCGCATTTGCGGGAAGAACAATACTTCCTGAATGGTAGTCTGTCCGGTCATTAACATCACCAGACGGTCGATACCGATACCGATACCCGATGTAGGAGGCATACCGTATTGTAAAGCGCGCAGGAAGTCCTGATCGATAATCATCGCTTCGTCGTCTCCCTTGTCGGCCAAACGCATCTGCTCTTTGAAACGTTCTTCCTGATCCAGTGGGTCGTTCAATTCCGAGTAGGCATTAGCCAGCTCTTTACCGTTCACCATCAGTTCGAAACGTTCGGTCAGTCCCGGTTTAGAGCGGTGCATCTTGGTCAGCGGAGACATTTCAACCGGATAATCGGTGATGAAAGTCGGCTGGATATATGTACCTTCGCAGAATTCTCCGAAGATTTCATCAATCAGCTTGCCTTTACCCATCGTCTCGTCGATTTCTTCCATCTTCAGTTCTTTGCAGACTTGGCGGATTTCCTCTTCGCTCTTGCCGTTCAGGTCATATCCTGTCTTTTCTTTGATAGCGTCCAGGATAGGCAGACGGCGGTAAGGAGCTTTGAAGTTGATGGTTTTTCCGTCAACCACTGTTTCTGTGCTACCGTTTACTGCGATACAAATACGTTCCAACAACTTTTCGGTGAAATTCATCATCCAGTTGTAATCCTTATATTGTACGTAGAGTTCCATACAAGTGAACTCCGGGTTATGGGTTTTGTCCATACCCTCGTTACGGAAGTTCTTACCTATTTCATATACACCTTCAAAACCACCTACGATCAGTCGCTTCAGATAAAGTTCTGTTGCGATACGCAGGTAAAGATCCATGTCCAGTGAGTTATGGTGAGTGATGAACGGTCGTGCGCTTGCTCCACCGGCAATAGATTGCAGGATGGGAGTTTCCACTTCCGTGTAACCGGCTTCGTCCAAAGCATTGCGCAATGTTTTCACAACAGTGGCACGTTTCAGGAATGTTTCTTTGATACCGTCGTTCACTACCAGGTCTACATAGCGTTGGCGATAACGGAGTTCGGGATCTTCAAAAGAATCGTAAGCTACCCCGTCTTTGTATTTAACGATAGGCAACGGTTTGATAGACTTTGCAAGTACAGTCAGTTTCTTAGCATGGATACTGATTTCACCCATTTGTGTACGGAACACGAAACCTTCGATACCGATAAAGTCACCTAAGTCGAGCAGGCGTTTGAAAACAGAGTTGTACAGTTCCTTATCTTCTCCCGGGCAGATATCATCGCGGGTGATGTACACCTGGATGCGACCTTTAGAGTCTTGCAATTCAACGAAAGATGCTTTACCCATCACGCGGCGGCTCATGATACGGCCGGCTACGGAAACTTGGCGTGGCTCCTCGTCATCTTTAAATTCAGCTTTAATATCTGTAGAGAAAGCATTGGTTACATACTCTGCTGCAGGGTATGGATCAATACCCATCGCACGAAGCTCATTCAGGCTGTTGCGTCGAATGATTTCCTGTTCACTTAGTTCTAATATATTCATTTCGTTACGTATTAACTCAATTTTGGAGGCAAAAATACGAAACTTTTCTCATATATCCTGTAATCCACCTCTTTTTTGTATCTTTGCCGCCTCAAACTAATAGGTATGACAGGACAAAAGACACCCACTGCGTTGGGTACGGAAAAGATTGGGAAGCTTTTAATGCAGTATGCCATTCCGGCAATTATCGCCATGACGGCGTCTTCTCTTTACAATATGGTAGATAGTATTTTTATCGGTCACGGGGTAGGTGCGATGGCTATTTCCGGGTTGGCATTAACTTTCCCGCTAATGAATCTTGCCGCGGCTTTCGGCTCGTTGGTCGGTGTCGGTGCGGCTACATTGATTTCGGTGAAGCTGGGACAGAAAGATTATGATACCGCACAGCGGGTTTTGGGAAATGTGTTTGTATTAAACCTTATTATAGGTATCTCTTTTACGGTAATCGTTCTTCCTTTTCTCGATCCGATACTTTACTTTTTCGGGGGAAGCGATGAAACGGTGAAATATGCCCGTGAATTTATGCAGGTTATCTTGCTCGGAAATGTGGTTACCCATTTATATCTGGGTTTGAATGCAGTGCTCCGTGCTTCGGGCCATCCGCAGAAAGCGATGATGGCAACAATAACGACAGTGATAATCAATGTATTGCTTGCTCCATTGTTTATTTTTGTATTCGACTGGGGAATCCGTGGGGCGGCTACGGCTACGGTTTGTGCACAGTTGATCGCATTGGTCTGGCAGCTTCATTTGTTCTGTCGCAAAGATGAACTGATACGGTTGAAAAAGGGTATTTTCCGTTTGAAACGGAAAATCGTGCTGGATTCATTGGCTATTGGTATGTCTCCCTTCTTGATGAATATGGCGTCTTGCTTTATTGTGATTCTGATTAATCAGGGATTAAAAGAGCATGGAGGTGATTTGGCGATCGGTGCATTCGGTATTGTTAATCGTATTGTTTTTGTCTTTATTATGATTGTATTGGGACTAAACCAAGGGATGCAGCCCATTGCGGGATATAATTTTGGTGCGAAGCTCTATCCTCGTGTGACGGAAGTACTGAAAGTAACCATTTGTTGTGCAACTGTAGTGACAACGATTGGTTTTCTGATCGGTATGTTTATTCCGGAAATCGTATCTTCCATCTTTACTTCGGACGAAGAGTTAATCAGCATTGCTTCTAAAGGTTTTCGTATTGTGGTATTTTTCTACCCGATTGTTGGGTTTCAGATGGTAGCTTCCAACTTCTTCCAGAGTATTGGAATGGCAAGTAAAGCCATTTTCTTGTCGCTGACGCGGCAGATGTTATTTCTCGTTCCCTGTTTATTGATTCTACCTCACTATTATGGACAAATGGGCGTTTGGGCCAGTATGCCTGTGGCAGATTTGGCGGCTAGTCTTATATCCGGAGGAATGTTGTGGTGGCAGTTCCGGCAGTTTAAGAAAGTTACTGTTTGATAAGTTTGTTCCGATATTCTTTAGGAGATATACCGACATACTGCTTGAAATATTTCCCGAAGAATGATTGTGTGGGGAAGTTGAGTTTGGTTGCTATTTCCTTAATACTTAAATCGGTATTATCGAGCAGATATTTAGCTTCTGTAATGACATTCTGTATAATCCACTGCAAAGCACTGCTCCCTGATTTCTCCTTGATGACAGAAGAAAAATATCGGGCGGACAAGCATTGCTTGTCTGCATAAAAAGTAACATCACGTTCCTGACGATAATATCGATAAAGGGTAATCATGAAATTTTGGAAGATCTTATCCTTTTTATCCTGTGGCAGTGGTGTTTGGGGTTCGTTACTGAAATAAATGTTTAATAACTCATAGCATATCACCTGTCCCCAGGATTTGATTAATTCAGAAATTAAATGTTGTTTCTGACGGGAACTGTTACAGATATTCTCCCTGTTAATTCGTTTTTCTACAGATTTGAGCAAGTTCTCTACAAATGTATATTGCTCTTCAGAGAGCGACAGGCAGGGATTTTCCCGCAAATAAAGCAAATTTTCCGAGTTAGCTACTTTGTTTACTATTGGTATGACATAATCCAGGTCGACCTCTATCATGATTCCTTCCAAGTCTGCGCTTCTTTGGCGTATCTGTAGAAGGTTGGCTGCTGTATATATGAAAAGATTCCTTTTGTTAATCTGATATGGTCTACCTCCCAACAGGATTTCCGCCTGTCCTTTCTGGCAGAGGAAAAGTCCGCATTGGTTGAATTCGGAAATAATGCATCCTTCTTTCATGGAAGTATCTTCCGGAGATATTATAACATACTTGAATGGCATCAGTGGTTCCATATTCCTTTTCGTTGAAATGAATTTCTTTACAAAGTAATAAACAAATAAATACAAATAGCAAACTATTTCGGCTTTTTATCTTAGGTAACGTACAAATAGAACAATGTTTCGTCTAAATCAACCTTTCTCCTCATGTTTGCTTGGGATACTTTTGTGGCAACTAACTAATAAGTGAAAATATGAGACGATTAGACTTCTTATTAACAGGATTTTTAGCAGTTCTGTTGACTTCGTGTGGGCAACGTGTACAAAACACAGACAGTAAGCCGGCAGTGAAGATTGATACCGTACTTTCTGCCGACAGACAAATAGCTTTGCAGTTTCCGGGACGGGTGAAAGCGGCACAGGACATAAGTCTGTCTTTCCGGGTGAGTGGTACTATTCAGTATATGCATGTAAATGACGGTGCCTATGTGCGTAAAGGGCAATTACTGGCAGAATTAGATCCGACAGACTATCAGATTCAGCTGGATGCGACAGAAGCAGAATATCAAAGTGTGAAAGCGGAGGCGGAACGGGTGATGGCACTTTATAAGGAAAATGTGACAACACCGGATGCTAACGATAAGGCCGTGTACGGATTGAGACAGATTACCGCCAAATATAACCATGCTAAAGACCAGTTGGCATACACCCGTTTGTATGCTCCTTTTAGCGGATATGTGCAGAAACGTCTTTTTGATTCCCATGAGACGGTAGCTGCCGGTATGCCCGTCGTTTCCATCATCAGTGAGGGAAGCCCGGAGGTGGAGATTAATCTTCCGGCAGTGGAATATATTCGTCGACAGCAGTTTACCCGCTACTATTGTACATTCGATATTTATCCTCATCAAAGATATGCTTTGGAACTGATTAGTGTCACCCCTAAGGCAAATGCCAATCAGTTGTACACCATGCGGCTTCAACTGAAAAAAGAAGATAAACAGGTAGTTCCATCGCCCGGCATGAATACAATGGTAACTATCGAATGTAGTGAAGGAGATGTGCGTAACCTGTCGGTTCCCGGTGGAGCGATTCTTCGTGAGAACGGGCGTACGAGTATCTTTCTTTATGATGCTTCCAGTCACGCTATTCGCCGTTGTGATGTGACCGTCACCCGTCTGCTTAGTGACGGCAGATGTCTGATTACTTCAGGAGAAGTGAATCCCGGTGACTTGGTTGTCGCTTCGGGGGTGCATCATGTAAAAGAGGGAGAACAGGTGGAACCGCTTCTTCCGGCTGCTGAAACCAATGTGGGAGGACTGCTATGATTGATATTAGTAAATGGGCATTTGAGAACAAGAAGTTAATCTACTTCCTGATTGCCGTACTGATTGTAGGAGGAGCTTATTCCAGTTATGAAATGAGTAAACTGGAAGACCCAGAAATAACGGTAAAGCTTGCCATGGTAGTCACCACCTATCCCGGTGCGTCTGCGCATCAGGTAGAATTAGAGGTGACGGATGTACTGGAGAAGAATATTCGCTCCATGGGGAATATAGATAATGTGGAAAGTTATTCCTACAACGATCTCTCCCTGATTCAGGTAGAACTGAAAACGACTGTCAAAGAGACGGACGTAGAACAATGCTGGGATCTGTTGCGTCGTAAAGTGGCGAACGCACAGGCAGAACTTCCCGAAGGTGCCAGTCCTTCTATTGTAAAAGATGATTTTGGAAATGTTTACGGAATGTTTTTCGCTTTGACGGGTGACGGACTTTCCGATAGGGAACTGTCTGATTATTCAGAACTGGTGAAACGTGAAGTCAGCGAACTGGATGGGGTGGAACGCGTCGACTTATACGGTAAACGTCCCGAATGTATTAATATCTCTCTTTTGCAAGACCGGATGGCTAACTTGGGTGTGAAACCCGCCGAAGTGCTAGCCACATTGAACGGACAGAACCAAACGACTTATACTGGTTACTATGATAATGGCGATAATCGTATCCGGGTGACAGTCAGTGACAAGTTTAAGACGGTGGAGGATATCGGTCGTATGCTGATTCAGGGACATGATGCCGATCAGTTGCGGTTGAGTGATATAGCCCGTATTGAGAAAGATTATGAAGATCCTACCCGCAACGAATTGTTTTATGACCGTCAGCGTGCGATAGGAATAATGGTGGCCGCTTCTTCGGATGCCGACATTATCAAAGTGGGGCATCAAGTGGAAAAGAAATTGGAGCAACTGAAAGTCGAACGCCTTCCAGCGGGGGTAGAGTGCCATAAAGTTTTCTATCAGCCGGAACGTGTAGGCAGTTCGTTGGGGACGTTCATTCTTAATCTGATAGAATCTGTGATTATCGTAGTTGTTATTCTGATGATTGCTATGGGATTTAAGAGCGGGGTGATTATCGGTATCAGTTTGGTAGTGACGGTATTCGGTTCCTTTCTGTTCCTTTATTTTATGAACGGTACGATGCAGCGTGTTTCATTGGCTTCGTTCGTGCTTGCGATGGGGATGCTGGTGGATAATGCGATTGTTATCATCGACGGTATTTTGGTAGATTTGAAAGCCGGAAAGAGTCGGATGGAGGCAATGACTGCCATCGGACGGCAGACAGCGATGCCTTTGCTGGGAGCTACTCTGATTGCCATCATCGCTTTTCTTCCTATCTTTATGTCTCCTGATACGGCAGGCGTTTATACGCGCGATTTGTTTATCGTACTCGCTGTTTCCTTATTGCTTAGTTGGGTGCTGGCTTTGGTGCACGTCCCGTTGATGGCTGACCGGATTTTGCATCCGGAAATCTCTGCGGCAACTACTGCTGCCGGAAAACGTGTGTATGAAGGAAAGATTTATGCTGTGCTCCGTTCATTATTGAAATTCAGTCTGGCACATCGTTGGAGTTTTGTGTTTACAATGATTGCTTTGGTATTGCTTTCGGCTTTCAGTTATCGGTTTATGAAGCAGGGCTTTTTCCCGGATATGGTCTACGATCAGCTTTACATGGAATATAAATTGCCGGAAGGGACTAACTCCACTCGTGTAGCACGTGACTTGGAAGAAATCGAAGTTTACCTGAAAAAGCGTCCGGAAGTTACACACGTCACTACTTCTATCGGTGGTACACCTGCTCGTTATAACTTGGTGCGTAACGTAGCCAATCCTTCCTTATCTTACGGTGAACTGATTATCGACTTCACCTCTCCGGACGATTTGGTGGATAACATGGCGGAAATTCAACAATATCTTTCACAACATTATCCGGATGCTTACGTAAAGATGAACCGCTACAATCTGATGTTCAAAAAATATCCTATTGAAGCGCAATTTACCGGTCCTGATCCTGCTGTTTTGCATCAGTTGGCAGACAGTGCCCGCAAGATTATGGAGAATTGCCCGGATGTTTACCTGATTACCACAGACTGGGAACCGCAAATTCCGGTACTGACTATTGAATATGACCAGCCTGCGGCACGTGCTATCGGATTGAGCCGTAATGATGTAAGCCTATCTCTACTGACCGCTACCAGCGGCATCCCTATCGGGTCTTTCTACGAAGGTATTCACAAAGATAATATCTACTTGCGTTGCCTGGACGAACACGGAAATCCGATTGAAAACCTGGACAATACGCAGATATTCTCGTCTCTTCCTTCTCTGAACGGTTTGCTGACACAGGAAATGATGATGAAGCTGAAGACAGGAACACTATCGAAAGAAGAACTGGTGGAAACGTTGATGGGAACAACTCCGTTGAAACAAATTAGTAAGCGGATCGATGTGAAGTGGGAAGATCCGGTGGTTCCCCGTTATAACGGGCAGCGTAGCCAACGGGTGCAATGTTCCCCTGTTCCGGGGGTAGAAACGGAGAAGGCGCGGCAATCCATTGCCACGCAGATTGAACAGATTCCGCTGCCTGACGGATATCGGCTTCAATGGCAAGGTGAGAGGAACGCCAGTACAAAGTCTATGCAATATCTGTTCAAGAACTTTCCGTTTGCTATCATTCTGATGATTTCTATTCTGATTATGCTGTTCAAAGATTACCGGAAACCGATTATCATCTTCTGTACTATTCCGTTGGTATTTGTAGGTGTGGTTGCCGTAATGCTGCTTACCGGGAAGACATTCAACTTTGTGGCTATCGTCGGTACATTGGGGTTGATCGGTATGATTATTAAGAACGGTATTGTCTTGATGGATGAGATCACTTTGCAAATTAATCAGGGAGTAGAACCTGTGACGGCATTGATAGACAGTTCGCAAAGTCGTCTCCGTCCCGTGATGATGGCTTCGCTGACTACGATTTTGGGAATGATTCCATTGTTGCCGGATGCCATGTTTGGTTCGTTGGCGGCTTCTATCATGGGTGGGTTGCTGTTCGGCACGTTGATAACGTTGCTTTTTATCCCGATTTTGTATGCATTATTCTTTCATATAAAAAAGACAGACAAATGAAAAAAGAAATTCTTGTAGCCATTAGTGTAGCGGGTGTATTGTTCGGCCTGTCGGTTTCTCTTGCCGCGCAAGAAAAACTAAGTCTGGCGCAATGCCGTGAAATGGCACTGAAATATAATAAGGATATGGCTGCCGCTAATAAGCAGACGGAAGCAGCCCGATTGATGTCTCTTAGTTATAAAGCCAATTTCTTCCCTAATTTTACAGCCAACGGAACGGGTATTTATAGCACAGCGGATGGAAGTCTCGGAGTTCCGGGAGGAAACCTTCCGGTTTTCCTGCCCAATCCTGCTACCGGAGAACTGGTATCGAGCGGTTTCGCTTATTTTCCCGGACTGAATCTGGACTATAAGGTCGGAACTGTTTACTCGGGCGGTGTACAGGTGGAACAGCCTCTTTATATGGGAGGAAAAATCCGTGCCGCCTATAAAATGTCACTATTGGGAAAGGAAATGGCACATTTGAACGAAGCTTTAACTACTTCGGAAGTTATTCTGAATACAGATAAAGCATACGTGCAGTTAGTGAAAGCCAAGGAGATGAAAAAAGTAGCGGAAAAATATCACGCCTTACTGACGGAACTTTCCAAAAATGTAAAGAGTGCTCATCGACATGGCATGAAACCGCAAAATGATGTACTGAAAGTGCAAGTGAAGCTCAACGAGAGTGAACTTTCTTTGCGAAAGGCTGATAACGCCCTCCGTCTTGCAAGTATGAATCTTTGTCATTACATCGGCCGCCCTTTGACAGCACAGATTGATATATCCGATGATTTTCCGGAAGTGGAGCAGGAGTGGAAAGTGCAGGTCTCTGACATAACTGCCCGTCCCGAATATGGAATCTTGAACAAACAAATAGCCATTGCCGAGCAGGAGGTAAAGCTGAATCGTAGTGAACTGTTACCGCGTATCGGCGTCAGAGGTAGTTATGATTATCTTCACGGATTGGAAGTCAATGATGAAACTTTGATGAAAAAGGGTGCTTTTTCCGTATTCCTGAATGTCTCTGTCCCTCTGTTTCATTTTGGCGAACGTACCAATAAAGTAAAGTCTGCCAAAGTGAAGTTGGAACAAGCTCGTCTTGAACAGGAAAATGTCAATGAAAAAATGTTGCTGGAGTTGATGCAAGCTGCCAATAATCTGGATGAGGCCCGGTTGGAAACGGAGCTTTCCGAACGTTCGCTGGAACAGGCAGAGGAGAATATGAAAGTCAGTGGTAAGCAATATGAAGTGGGCCTGGAAACTCTTTCGGATTATCTGGAAGCGCAAGTGCTCTGGCAACAGGCTTATCAGACGAAAGTGGAGGCTCATTTTCAATTGTATGTGAATTATGTGGCTTATTTAAAAGCGGCAGGACAACTGCAATGATAAAACCAGTATTCTGGACATCCTTATGGAATGTCCAGAATACTGGTGATGATTTGTACCTGCCGGGGAGTAAACGTTCGTGTACGCGGATGATAACCTGTGGCAGTCAATAACCGGAGCAGTTCTTTATTTATTTTAATCCATTTGGTGAATATGCGTATGGCGCAACGGGGTGTAATGTTCGGATTGTACATACAAGCCAATTCCTTTTTCTTATAAGTTTTAATGCGAAACGGAATTTCTTCCTCTTCTGATGGCAATTCTTTCATGTTGATATTTTAATGTTTTAAGATGTTGTAAAGATACAAAATAAAAAAGGCGTTGTCAAGTCTTTTACAGGAATACTTTGGGAAACAGTATCCGCCCGTAGGCGGGTACTGTTTTCCTGCTTTTAAAGGCTGATGATTAGTCTTATGCTGCCGGGTCCGGTGCTTCTCCTTTGCCGTCATCCGGGTTTGGATTCGGGTTGGGATCCGGTTGCTCCGGGCTGATGGAACCATCATCGGAAGCCACCGCTTTTTGAACACTGACTTTACTTAGCATCTCTTTGAATTTGTAGCCCGGAGTGAAAATGATTTTCACTCTGCGTATCGTATCGCTATCTACCTCTTTTTCAGTATCCTGACTTTCGCAATTCATACCAGGACGGAAGCATCCGAAATCTCCTAATTGAACAGAGATGCCTTTTCTAAGGTTGAGATTTAATGTATCGATCAAAGCATCAAGTACAAATTTTACCGCTCCACTGGGGACCATTCCTACTTTGGTGATTTCCTCGCACAAATCTCTGAAATCCACCGTATTGGTGATTACATTTTGTGCTACATACTTTTCAGCTTTAGTTTTATCAAAGCCGAATGTTCTTTTTTTAATGACGTATCTAAGTGCCATAATTTTTTGTTTTTTAAATTAGTTACTTTATTTATCAATTCTCTTTGTGATCACGATGCAAAGATACTATGGGCACTTTCCGGGGAGGTGCTTTAACGGTCCTAGATGTACGTACTTTGATTCACTTTTATTTATTTTGTTTGTATGATTCTGATTTATAGATCCTTATATATTCTGCTTTAATAGCCATTTCCAAATAGGGAATATTTCAATCAGTTTCACGATACTCAAATGTTCTTGATAATCAAAAATATGCCGAAAAACGATGAACGTTGCAAGAATAAACACTATATTTGTACATATTACACTAAGATAATAGAGGTATAGTATGCTACATTCAAGCCAATCAGCCCCCGTTGTTGATGGCAAAGTCATGGAGTTTGTGATTTTTGCCATTGAGAGTGCCGCCCAGAAGTTGGGTATTCCGGCTCCTACTCTCTATAACCGTTTGGAAAAACTGAATCTTATCCGTCAATACCTGATAAGTGGATATGACATGCTTCACACCCAGAGTCGTGAGTACATAGCCGATACGTTGGTAGAAGCTCTTGAAAACTGGGAAGCCCATTATAAAGAAAAAGGAGAATCTGTATGAAGGTCTATCATGGTAGTACGCAGGCCGTAGAGTATCCTTTGGTCGGTGTCGGACGCGAAAACCTCGACTTTGGTAAAGGATTCTCAATCAACGTCTCATTGACGAGTGTCTCTCTTTCAAAGAATATGTAACAATAAAATAAACTGCGTTTATGATAGATGTATTAGTATGGAATAAATACACTCGTGTGGTGATGCAATTAGCGGAGCGTTTGAATATTTCTCCCGAAAAAGCATTGCACTTGTTCTATAATAGTAAGGTATATGCATTGCTTCTTAATAAACAATATCCGCTTATAACGTTGAGTGATGCCTACATCACTGATGAAATCATACTTGAGTTACAACAGCAATAATCTTGTTGTGGCTCTTAATTCTGTGTTCCAAGAGTTTATACCTTTATATATACAGTCAACTTTCCAACCCCTTCTTTCCGTATTATTCCGTCAGTGATAAAGGAATTTAATTCTTCAATAGCTACTTTTTTATTTCGTCCTGTCAGATGGCTATAATCTGTCCGGCTGATGAATAGGTGATTTTCCAAATATGTGTTGAGGCGCTCGCGACACGTCTCACGGGAGATACTATTTTTCTTAGGGCGTGTGATAGATTCTCCTCGTTGCAGCCTCATTTTGTTGCCTACTTCTTTCTTGAATGGACGACTTGCGCGGAAATTAATATTTTTCATTTGGACAGACGCTGCCCGAATTTCTTTTTTATCTTTAACCGGCGGACATTGCAACGATGTAGAGAAGAATCCGAAGTTTCCCATTTCTACATTCCAGCCGTCGGCTAGTAAATCCCGTGCTTCATTGGCAAAGGCTTCCATGGCTCCTGCCAATAAACTTCTGCTGATACCGGTGAATTTGTGGACACGATCCAGAAACTCTTCTTTATCTACGGTTCCTTTGGAGACAATACGGGCATGTAGCGGTTGTTTCTCTCCGTCAGGTGACGGTGGATTTTCAAATAAGTCATATAAAGCACTCATATTCTATTATTAATGGATTAATTACTACTATTAATTCGTTCTACCAAGGTTATTCTTTAGTTCTACCTTGGTTATCGTTTGGTTCGACCATGGTATTTGTTTAGTTCTACCTAGGTGGAACGAATTGTTATTTGCTACAAAAGTAGGTAGTTTATGTAAGAGAGAGGTGCTTTAATTGTAGAGTGGTTTCTTATTTGAATAAGATAACTAATTGAAGCCTGTCTATTTATATACATACGCTTTAATTATACAATCATCATTCTAAACATTTATGCCTCTCTCTTGTTATTTTCCGAAAAGTATTTGTACCTTTGTCATTGGAACGTAGCACGCCTTTGTGGTGTGCGATTGTGCGTTTCCTCGGCTAGTAGGAAATTGTAACGGATTTTTTAATGCATGCTGGGAAGACGCCTGTACTTCTATGACTTCTCATAGGGTACGGGCTGTCTGCCCGTATGCATTGGGTAGCCGTTACTACCTCCTACTAGCGGGATGTGACAGCTCCGTACTCTTTTATAATAAAAGGTACGGGACTAGTTAATATTATTAATCTAGTTCCGTTTTTTTATGTCAAATTGGCTCACAACAAAACAGATGTCTGAAAGACACGGCATCCAGGAGACGATTCTTAGAAATTGGGCAAATCTTGGATACATTACGAGTTCCCGAATCAACGATCAGTTGTTTTTGGATGATGAGAGTTTGGATGCTTATCTGGAAGCTCACAAAAGACTTGGTTTAGAAGCAGGTTACCTTTCTAAAATCGTAGAAGAAAAGAAACTGGAACGGGACTTTATCATTTCCAAATACGATGATCTACTATATGTATTGAGAACACAGACGACTTGTAAACCGCTATATGAAATAATCATTCGTGAACTGTCAGCATTGATTCTTCACCCTGTTACCCGCGATATCTTCTATTCAATTTCTACAGGAGAATCAGTAGCGAAAGTGGCTGATCGGCATCGAATTACCTATGGGAAGACATTGCAAATGTATAACTCTATACTTAAAGGGTTGAAACTGAAAAAAGATATATTGGCTACTTATCGAAAGCGTGCTATCGATGCTCGTTTTTTATCCTTGGTAGACAATAATAAGAATATAAATGTTGGGCAGGAGGAGTGGATACTTCAATTGCCTGTTCGTAAAGTAGCTGATACCCGGTTGGCTAATATCTTGTATAATCAAGATGTTCGAACGGTGAAAGATTTGTTGGATATAGTATCGGGAAGAGGTTGGAAAAGTCTGTTGAGAATAGAAGGAGTAGGAAAAACTTCCTACTATCATTTATTATCCAAACTTCAGATGATAGGTGTTGTGGATGAAAGTCTGGATCGGATTCTTGCCGGATGCTCTAATGGTAGTTCGATAATAAATGACGGGTAGGACATGATTATGGAAAGAGAGATGATATAAAGAGGTTATTTTAAAGGAAAGATAGAGATTTCAACTTCTAAAATAGCCTCCTTATATTATATATGTATGAACATACGGTCTATCTCTCTGCCTCTATTGTATAAGTAAAGCTGTCTGCCCGATAATATCCGACGTTGTATTCAATAGGTACTCCGTTCACATCATAAACAAATCTTCTCCTTATTAATATAGGGTCATTGGATTTTATCTCCAGTTTCTCTGCAATAAATTCCCCTGCAAGTCTGGCTGAAATCTCCTCCTTGCTGGTCTTTACCACTATATTATATTGGGTTTCCAGCATTTCGTATAATGGGCGTGTATAATCTTCCTCTCCGGTTAGTGGAATATTGGGGTTGAAATAAGAGATGAAGTAAACAAACGGATATTCTTTTTTTCCTCTGACACGCTCCATCACTACACAGCGAGTGTCGGGATTGGAACCTAAATCAAAGAATGTGCCGATTTCTTCGGTTGGACGCTTTAAACTGATATGCAGCTCGAAATTGCGAATCTCGATACCTAACATCTTCATCTCCTGTGAGAAACTAAGCCAGTTCTTTACTCCGCCTACGATACCTTTCTTTACTACCTTCGTTCCGTAACCTTTCTTTCGCACCAAAAGCCCCTCAAACACGAGTTTGTTGATAGCTTGTCTCAATGTGTTCCTTGAAATATGTAATTGTTCAGACAATTCTACCTCGTTGGGAAATAGCTTCCCGTTTTTGTACTCTTCAGATTCTATGAGTCTTCTTAGTATCTCTTCTGCCTGAATATGAAGCGGTTTATCACTATTATGATCTAATTTCATATCTATCCTGATTGGTTTATTTTCAGCAAATATAAGATTTATCAAAAAATAATCCAAGTTTTGTTTGGAATAAAAATAAAATCTATATATTTGCACAATTGAAAGTATGTATGAACATATAAAATTTAAAAACGCTATAAACATGAGAAAAGCTAATTATGATAAATTTCCTTCTACGAAGCTGACGGGGATGCTTGTTCAGGGGTGGGATTCTATCATTTCTATGTTAAAAGAGAAAATGGATGCAAGAAAAGTGCTGGCTGTGGATTTATATACAGGAGTATATGAAGAAGAAGTGCTGGATGCTTTTTCAAAAGAATTCTCCGGAAGAGTGATGAATGTACGTGATTTGATGAAACCGGAAAAAGAAATTCAAGCGTTGACAGAACGCTTCATGACTGAAGATGTATTATTCGGCTATGTCACCAATTTGAAGCTGGAAGATTATTTGGATGCGGATAAGGTGGCTGCTGCACGGAAGCAAATCAGTGAAGCAAAAGAAACCATTGTAATCATAGGTACGGGTGCTGCTGCTGTTGCTCCACAGGACGCAATGGTGGTTTATGCGGATATGGCACGTTGGGAAATCCAACAACGTTTCCGCCGGCATGAGGTAAAAGCTTTAGGTATAGACAATCGGAACGATGCTGTTTCTTTGCAATACAAGAGAGGGTATTTCAACGATTGGAGAGTATGTGATAGGTATAAGGAAAGATTGTTTGATAGGGTAGAATTCTGGATTGACACCCATGTGGCCGGGACACCGAAGATGATTGATAAGGATACTTTCTTTAAAGGGGTAGAGGCAACGGTGAACACACCGTTCCGGGTAGTTCCTTTCTTCGATCCGGCTCCCTGGGGTGGTCAATGGATGAAAGAGGTTTGCGACCTGGATCGTGAACGTGAAAATTTCGGCTGGTGCTTTGACTGTGTACCTGAAGAGAACAGCCTTTATTTTGAAGTGAACGGAGTACGCTTTGAGCTGCCTTCGGTTGATTTGGTTTTACTGAAAAGTAAAGAGTTGCTTGGTGAACCGGTGGAGGCACGCTTTGGAAAAGACTTCCCTATTCGTTTCGACTTTTTGGATACGATGGGCGGAGGTAATTTGAGTTTGCAGGTGCATCCTACTACTCAATTTATCCGTGACAGCTTCGGTATGTACTACACGCAGGATGAAAGTTACTACATGGTAGACGCGGAAGAAGATGCCGTCGTTTATCTGGGAGTGAAGACAGGAGTGGACAAAGAAGCGATGATCGGCGATTTGCGTAAAGCACAAAAAGGTGAACTGGTGTTTGACGCAGAAAAATACGTAAATAAGATTCCGACGAAGAAACACGACCACTTTCTGATCCCGGGAGGAACCGTTCATTGTTCCGGTGCCAACAGTATGGTGCTTGAAATCAGCTCGACTCCGAACCTCTTTACTTTCAAACTATGGGACTGGCAACGCTTGGGACTGGATGGAAAACCGCGTCCGATCAATGTGGAACGTGGTAAATGCGTAATCAACTGGAATCGCGATACAGAATATGTAAATGAACACCTTCGTAATCAGTTTACGGAAGTCGCTTCCGGAGAAGGTTGGGTAGAAGAACGTACCGGACTGCATCCGAACGAATTTATCGAAACTCGTCGCCACCGTTTCTCATCACCGGTGTTGCATTACACAAACGATAGTGTAAATGTACTGAATCTGTTGGAGGGAGAAGAGGCCGTAGTTGAGAGTCCTACTCATGCTTTTGAACCTTTCGTGGTGCATTATGCCGAAACATTTATCATTCCTGCCAGGGTGAAAGAATATACCATTGCCCCGTATGGTAAATCTGCAGGAAAAGAATGTGTAACGATCAAAGCTTACGTACGCTTTTAATAATGAAATAAATCATCTAATATCTTGAGAACTATGTATGAACATGATGAACGAATCGTAATGACGCTCGATGCGGGAGGCACTAATTTCGTGTTTTCAGCCATACAAGGCTGTCGCGAAATAGTGGAACCTATTTGCCTTCCGGCAGCGTCCGACGACTTGGAGCGTTGCTTGTCTGTTCTTGTAGAAGGTTTCCTGGAAGTTGAGAAACGATTGCCGAAACTTCCGGTAGCTATCAGTTTTGCTTTCCCCGGGCCTGCTGACTATGAGCATGGAATTATTGGTGACTTGCCTAACTTCCCGGCCTTCAGGGGAGGAGTGGCACTTGGACCTTATTTGAGGGAACAGTTTGGTATTCCGGTTTTTATTAATAATGACGGTAATTTGTTTGCTTATGGCGAAGCTTTGGCAGGCACTTTGCCCGAAGTGAATAAACGCCTGAAAGAAGCAGGCAGCAGTAAGGTATATAAGAACCTGCTCGGAATTACGCTGGGTACAGGGTTTGGTGCCGGAGTGGTGATTGACAGCCGGTTACTGACCGGAGACAACGGTTGCGGCGGCGACGTCTGGATTATGCGGAATAAGAAATATCCCGAAATGATCGCGGAAGAAAGTGTCAGTATCAGGGCTGTCAGGCGAGTATATCAGGAATTGACCGGAAAGGATGCTTCTTCTTTAACTCCCAAAGATATATATGATATTGCCGAAGGGACTGCAGAGGGAGATCAGCAGGCTGCTGTCCGGAGTTTTAACGAACTGGGAGAGATGGCCGGTGATGCTATCATCCGTGCATTGAATATTGTTGATGGCTTGGTAGTGATTGGCGGAGGAGTGGCAGGAGCGGCTAAATACATACTTCCGGGAATTATGAATGAGATGAATCGGCAGATTGGCACGTTTGCAGGAGCTTCTTTCCCTTGTTTGCAGATGGAGGTGTTCAATCTGTCCGAAAAAGAGGCATTTGATAAATTTCTGGAGGAAAAAGACAAGATGGTGAAAATACCATTTTCGGAGAGAGAGGTGCATTATGCCTGTCACAAGAAAATAGGCATTGCTGTTTCTACATTAGGAGCAAGCAGAGCCGTTGCTTTAGGGGCTTATTCCTTTGCTTTGTCCCAACTTAATATCTTATAATATATGATAACTCTTCTATTAATTCAAATATAAAATGTTATGAAACAATCTAATCTATTGAACGCGCAATTTGCCCGCCGGCTTTTCAGAACGGCATTTTCGAGTTGGCAATTATTGGCTGTTATGTTGATTGTTTGTATGAATGTGGCTGTTGGTTCCAAACTGTATGCGCAATCTAATACAATCGCAGTGAAAGGTAAGGTAATGGCAGACGGGGAACCCGTGATTGGGGCTACCGTGCTGGTGAAAGGTGTATCTACGGGTACGGCTACGGATATGGATGGAAATTTTTCACTGAATGTTGCTTCAAAAGCGGTATTGGTAGTTTCCTCAATTGGATATGAAACACAGGAAGTTCCGGTGAACGGCCGCCAGTTTATCAATGTGGTGTTGAAGTCGGATGTGGTTACTTTGAAAGATGTGGTAGTGGTAGGCTACGGCGTGCAGAAGAAAGTCAACCTGACAGGAGCTGTGTCTTCTGTTTCTACGGATGAATTGGAAGGAAAGCCGATTTCCAATGTATTGGAAGCGATGCAGGGAACGACTCCCGGTTTGGTTATTCAGCAGGGAAGTTCTACTCCGGGTAGTGTACCTTCTATTAATATCCGTGGATTGAATACGATGAACAACAATGATCCGTTGGTGATTATTGACGGAATTGAAGGATCGCTGGGCAATTTGAATCCGGCTGATATTGAGCAGATTTCTATTTTGAAAGATGCTTCTTCTACTGCTATTTATGGTTCACGTGCTTCCAATGGTGTGGTACTTGTTACTACCAAGAAAGGAAAAGCCGGTAAGGTGGAAATCTCTTATGATTTTATGTATGGTGTTCAGCAACCTACTTCATTGCCTAAGATAGCAGACTCGTGGGTATACGCTGAACTGTATAATGAAGCTGCTGTCAATTCGGGAAGAGCTGCAAAATTCACTCCCGAGCAGATTGCGCAATTTAGAAATGGCGGTCCGAATGTAAATTGGGTGAAAGAACTGTATCACCGTAATTCTCCTCAAAGTTCACACAATGTTTCGATGACAGGAGGTAACGACCAGTTGTCTTACATGGCTTCTTTGGGTTATATGGATCAGAACAGTATGTTCAAGGGACCTGATTATGGTTATAAACGCTACAATGCACGTCTGAATGTAAGCCATAAGGTGACGAATAACTTTACATTGAATTTGACTTCTCAATTTGCCCGTAATGATATTAAAGAACATGCTTACTGGACGGAATGGATTATCGAGCAGGCAAACCGCATGCCACCGATTTATCCGATCAAGAATGAGGATGGCAGTTATAATTATCCTGCCGGAAGTAACTCAAACGGTTTGCAGCGTTTGGAAGAAGGCGGTTATCGCCAGAATGTGAATGATGAATTATTGGGAACCATACAAGCCGAATGGGAAGTATATAAAGGACTGAAACTGATCGGAAGTGCCGGTGGACGTGTTTGGAATAATAATTTGCATGAGAACCGGAAGGCCTTCGAAGGTACGGGAGATAGTGAAAATAAGTTGACCGAGCAATTCTATCGTTCTAAGAATATCACTACCAATCTTATGGTGACTTATAATACGAAAATAGGGAAACACTCTATCGGTGGATTATTAGGATATGCTTATGAGGGTTTCTCTGAAAAGCAGTTCTCTACTAGTCGTTTGACGGAGGATTCTAAATATGATATTTTTGTAGGTGATTTGAGTGGGGATAAAGTTAGCAATGGTGGTTCGGCAAGTGACTGGGCTATCTATTCCGGTTTTGCAAGAGCCACTTATAATTATGATGAGAAATATCTGCTGGAATTTAATATCCGTAATGACTATTCTTCTTATTTTGCGAAAGGAAACCGTTCGGGAGTCTTCCCGTCTTTCTCGGCAGGATGGCGTATCTCGGAAGAAAAATTCTGGTCTGTACTGAAACCGTATGTTCCTTCTCTAAAAATCAGAGGTTCCTGGGGATTGGTTGGTAATAACCGCATTGGTGCCTATCAATACATGCAGACGGTGTCTGTGACTAACGGCATCAGCTTCGGAGATAAATTGGCGCAGACGGCTACATTTGCTTCTACAAATCCTGATCTCAAATGGGAAACTACCCGTATGGCTAATATCGGCTTCGAATTGGGATTGTTGAATAATGATTTGAATATTACTTTTGATTGTTTCAATAATCGTACAAAAGATATTTTGGTAAATTTACCGGTTCCCGGATTGTTTGGTAATGGTGCCCCGATTCAGAACGCTGGTAAGGTAGAGACGAGAGGATGGGAATTATCAGTAAGTTATCGTTTGAAGACCGGTCCGGTAGTGCATAACTTCGCCGGAAATATTTCAGATAGCTTTAATGAAGTAATAGATACACGCGGTACGGAAATTATCGGTGGCTCGGATGTACAGACAATTATCAAGGAAGGTTATCCGTTGTACTCTTACTATGCATATCGTTCGGATGGATTTTTCCAGAATGAGGAAGAATGTCAGAAAGGACCGCACTTGGAAGGTATTACACCGAAACCGGGAGATATTCGTTATTTGGATAAGAACGGCGATGGTGTGATTAAACCGGACGATGACCGTTTTATTGTTGGTAATGACTTCCCAAGATATACTTTCGGCTTCACCTATGGTTTGGAATATAAAGGTTTTGATTTCTCGATGATGTGGCAAGGAGTAGGAAAACGTAACAAGTGGATGCGTGGTGAATCTGTAGAGGCTTTCCATAATAACAATGAAGGTCCTGTAATGGATTTCCATCAAGATCGCTGGACTCCGAATAATCCGGATGCTACTTATCCTCGTCTGACAATGGGTGCGGAATCTGCTAATAATGCAGCGAAATCAGATTTCTGGATCCAGGATGCTAAATACTTGCGTTTGAAAAATGCGCAGATCGGATATACTTTCCCGCAACAATGGATGAAAAAACTCTATGTCAAGAATTTAAGAATCTTTGCCAGTGTGCAGAATCCGTTGACTTTCACGAAGATGAAAGGCGGATGGGACCCGGAATATACCGGAGACGGTAGTGGTCGTTCTTATCCTGTGGCAAGAGTATATTCATTTGGACTTAATGTTAAATTTTAAACTGTACCGTGATGAAAACAACTATAAAGAATTTGATTTTATCTGCTGTCTTGGTAGTGGGCGGTGCCTCTTGTGTTGACTTGGATACGGCACCGTATGACAGAGAAACGGACTTGACTTATTGGGAAGAGGATCCTGAAGCAGCTGTCAAGGCGTTGAATACTTGCTATACCTATTTGGGAAATATGGACGAACAGCTTTATTGTGAAGCAATGACGGATAATGCTTATACCAAGCAACCTAATGATTTTACACAAAATATTGGTAATGGTTCATATTCTACAGCCGACTCTTACGTGAAACAGGTTTGGGACGGGCGCTATACGGGTATTCGTATGTGTAACCAGTTGCTGGAAAATATAGACAGGGTTCCTGATTTGGACCCGGAATTGAAGAAACGTTATATTGGTGAGGCAAAAGTACTTCGTGCTTATAGTTATTATGAGTTGTATACGAAATTCGGCGATATACCTTATACTACAAAAGTGCTTTCTATCAAAGAAAGTATGTCTATTGCACGTACAGCCAAAGCCACTGTAATAGTAAATATACTGGCTGATTTGGATGAAGTGATTAACGGTAACTATTTGCCGACTTCTTATGATGCGGATAATAAAGGTCGGATTACCCGTTGGGCGGCAATGGCGATTAAAGCTAAAATCTATTTGTTTGAAGGTAATTGGACGCAAGTGAAAAATATTACTTCTACCATTATGACAGAGGGAGGCTTTAAACTCTTTGGAAGTTATGCAGGATTGTTTGAGATCGCTAATGAATACAACTCTGAAGTAATTTTGGATGCACAGTATCGTCCGACTAGTCGTGAACATCAGATGATGTATGTTTTCCTGCCGCCCACTTTGGGTGGATATTCCCAGCTTTCTCCTTTGCAGGAGTTGGTAGACAGTTATATTATGCTGGATGGAAAAACAATTAAGGAAACAGGAACATCGTTTGATGAAAGTCATCCGTATGCTAATCGTGACCCACGTTTGAAGGCAACGGTGATGTACACTGGAAACTCATATACGTTGGCCGACGGAACAGAAGTTGTTATCAACTGTGAGAAAGGTGAAGGCAAAGATGGTTATGGGGTAGGTTCAGACTGTTCGGCTACCGGTTATTATATTAAGAAATATTGGGATAATACGTATCGTGCTACTCTTTATTCTGGCTTGAATCCGATTTTGATTCGTTACGTGGATATTTTACTGATGAATGCAGAGGCATTGGCAGAGTTGGGGGAACTGGATAAGACGGCTTGGGATGCAACTATTAAACCCATTCGTAATAGGGCAGGATTTACACTTGCTTCAGCACTGGAATTCCCGGAAGGAGCTTCTAAAGATAAACTGATTGAGATTGTGCGGAACGAACGTCGGTCGGAACTGGCATTGGAAGGACATCGTCATAAAGATATTATCCGTTGGAGAATTGCGGACAATGTATTGAATGGATGGTGTCACGGACTAAAGACAAATGATGTGGTAGGTACGGATGATGGATACGTTCGGGTTGAAAACAGAACCTTTAATGCAAATAGACATTATTTGTGGCCTATACCACAGGCTGAACGTGACTTGAATGGTAATTTGGAGCAGAATCCGAATTGGTAATTGGTTAAACGACTCAAAAAGGAATAATTATGAAAAAGATATTATGGATATGTTCAGCACTTCTGGCAATGGTATCATGTCAGGAAGATTATGAATTGAACACGGATTTTGCAGTCCCCACGGAATTAAGTTCCCCTGCTTCTATCCAGTTGAATGTGTCATCTCCAACGCCTGTTGTGTTGTCGTGGTCAGGAGGTGGTGCGGCAGATGGCGGAATTGTATTGTACGAGGTGCTGTTTGATAAGGCAGACGGTGATTTTTCAAAGCCGCTGGCTACGGTGAAAAGCGATTTGGGAGCTGCAACCAGTTTGTCAATCACTCATGCGGCTATTAATACGATTGCTAGAAATGCAGGCATTTATCCTTTGGAAACCGGAGATATAAAATGGACAGTAAACGCTTCGAAAGGTGGAGTGGTGAAGAGAACCGACAAGGTGGCTACCATCACAGTAACTCGTGGAGAGGGAATTGATAATATTCCGGCTGAATTGTATTTATATGGTTCGGCTACGGAGAACAGTGGACAGGGTGGAATTCCGTTCCGTTGTGTAGAAGAGGGCGTTTTCCAGATTTATACGAAGTTATCAGCAGGAAATATATCATTTAAGTCTGCTACTACAGGTGAAACATTCAGCTATTATATTGATGATAGCTCGAAGTTAAGAGAAGGGGAGGGCGAAACGGCTGTAACTGCTTCCGAAGAAGTAACCCGTCTGACAGTGAACTTTAATACAATGGCAATGACCACGGAAAAAATCGGTTCTTCTGTTCGTTGTATTTGGGGAGCAACATTTGGAGATATAGCTGTATTAGAGTATGCGGGTGATGGTAAATTTGTGGGAGAGGGTGATATCCGATTCCTTGATCCGTCCAAACCGGAAACCGGTGCTCCTGATTGGTTAAGTTGGATAGAAGAACGTTACTACTTTTTAGCAAAAGTAAATGGTGGTGATATGTGTTGGGGTAGAGGTGATGGCGTGAGTGCCGAACGTCCGGTAGGTGGAGAACCTGCTTCTTTCTATGCTTTGTATGAATTCCAATGGAGTCAGTGGGATCATCTTTGGAAAATGAAAGGTAGTCTGGATTATACGCATGCAACTATCACTATCGATACGAATTCGGATGGATTGATGATACATACATTTACTAATGTGACTCCGATTAATTAATAAAACTAAGTTATGAAAAAGATAAAGACTATTTTAGCTATTCTTCCGGCACTATTATTCTCCTGTGCCGGAGATGACGTAGAGAAATATATCCCGCCTACACCGATTGCTCCGTCAGAACCCGGAGAGGAGGTCGTTTATCATAAACGTGCCAAAGAGCAGTTTGACTTGATTAATCAGTGCTACCGGATCAATAGTGGGGCAACAGAAGGACTGTATAATGAAAATTATCCTAAGAAAGATGGGGATAATTCCGCTTCTTTCTTGTGGCCGTATGACGGACTGGTTTCCGGAGCAGCAGCTTTGCATGCTTTAGGTTATGATGTGAATTATGCGGATATGGTAGACCGGTTTGAAGTTTATTATCGTACTCCTAATGGAACTGTGGGTGGTTATGGCTCTCAAACCAATGGTACTACCGGTAGTGGAACACGTTTTTATGATGATAATTCTATTGTGGGGATTGAACTGGTAGAGGCCTTTAATTTGCTAAATAATCAAGATTATGTGACGAAAGCTAAAAGAATCGTTGAGTTCCTGCAAGCTGGTGAAGATGATACGTTTGGAGGAGGTCTTTGGTGGAATGAGGACCAGAAAGGACAGCAGGGAGTTGGTGATTCGAATAAACCGACATGTGCTAATGGATATGCAACGCTATTCTTGCTTGAATATCATTCTGTATGTCCTCAAGAGGAAAAAGCGGATGTTCTGGCTCTGGCAAAACGTTTATATGCTTGGACGTTGACTAACTTGCGTGATCCGGAAGATGGATGTTACTGGAATGATAAACAAGCAGACGGATCCATTAATAAAACAAAATGGACTTACAATACAGGTGTGATGATTTCTAACGGGGTCCGTTTATACAAAATAACGGGTGAACAGACTTATCTGGACAGTGCCATTGCTTCTTCCGAAGGTGCGTATAATTATTTTGTACGTCCGCTTAATGGGTTGGCGTTGGCTTATCCCGATCATGATCCTTGGTTCACAACAAAACTGATCCGTGCATTTATTGATATTGAGCCTTACTATAAAAATGCAGGCAATTATATCAAAACATTCATCAACTTTCTGGATTATGCATACGAAAATGCCCGTTTATCAAACGGACTGTTCTATGAAGACTGGACAGGAGCAACTCCAAAACGTGCTGAACAGTTGTTGATGCAGGATGCTGCGCTCGAATCTTTGGGAATGATTGCTTTGTACAAAGGAGAAACAGTGACAGAGGAATAGGATATGAATAGTAAAATTAGAAATATAGTTTTATTTGTATCGACGGTATTCGTGCTTCTTTCTTGTGCCGGAGAATCAAAAACGACTCCGAATAAAGATAAGGCAGAAGAAATGTTTCAGCGTGTTTGGGAACTCTACCGGGTTCCCAAATACGGCCTCTTCTCTGAATATTACCCAAGCAGTCATCGTCCTGATCTGACTTATTTTAATGATTCCACCCGGCAAGCGCAGGAAGTTTCTTATCTGTGGCCTATGAGTGGTGTCTTTTCTTCGGCAGTGTTGATGGCTGCCATCGAACCGGAGAAATATACGGTTTATGTCGATTCGATGGTGATGGCGATGGAACGTTACTATGATACAACGCGTGTTCCTTTTGGTTATCAGGCTTACCCTGTTCAGTTTGGAAAGGTAGACCGCTATTATGATGACAATGGTTTGGTGGGTATTGATTATATTGATTCTTATCTGGTAACTAAAAATCCTCATTATCTGGAGAAAGCGAAACAGGTATTGACCTTTATTTTAAGTGGCTGGGATGAGAACTTTGAAGGAGCTGTTTCCTGGCTGGAAGGAGTGAAAGATCAGAAACCTGCTTGTTCTAACGGAAAAGCGATGGTGTTGGCTTTAAAACTTTATGAAGCAACTAAAGATGAGTATTATCTGGAGGTGGGAAAGAAGTTCTATCATTGGATTGATAAATATCTGAAAGATCCGGAAAGAGGAGTCGTTTGGAATTCATGGCTAACAACTACTTCAGCAGTATGCCCGGATTTGTATACTTATAATACGGGTACTTTGTTACAAGCAGCTGTAGCTTTATATAATTATACGGGTGAGCAGGCATATCTGGATAATGCTAAATTTTTGGCAGAAGGAAGCTACAAAGTGTTTTTTAAGTATACGGAAGACGGTATTCCTTATATTGCAGATTTGCCTTGGTTTAATCTGGTTTTGTTTAGAGGTTATCACGATCTGTACAATGTTACGGGGGATTCAAAGTATGTGGATACGATGATAAAAGGACTGGATTATGCTTGGGAACATGCACGTGACCAGGCGGGACTGATGTATCATGACTGGACAGGGCGGACTGATGAAAAACGTAAGCCGAAATGGTTATTGGATGCTTCGTGTGTGCCGGAGTATTATGCACGTGTGGCGATGATTAAAGGAGAAGTTACAAACAGAAAAATAAATAAATGATGAAATTAAAATGGATAGGTAGCCTGTTGATTCTGGCAGGTGTTGTAGGGTGCAAAACACCTGATCGTCCCAATCTGGTAGAGTATGTGAATCCTAATATTGGAACTGTACATAGTCGTTGGTTTTTCTATACTCCGGCTGCGGAGCCTTTTGGAATGGCTAAACTGGGAGCTTCTACCAATGGAACTTACGGTAATAATCAAGGATGGGAAGCTATTGGTTATGAAGATAATCATACTTCGATTGATGGCTTTCCTTGCTTACATGAGTTTCAGATAGGAGGAATTTCACTGATGCCTGTAACGGGAGAAGTAAAAACAAATCCCGGAAAACTGGAAGACCCCGATAAAGGTTTCCGTTCCCGCTTTGATAAGAAAGATGAAACGGCGCGTCCGGGATATTACTCTGTATTATTAAAGGATTACCAGGTAAAGGCAGAACTTACTGCCACTGCTCGTGTCGGATTCCAGCGATATACTTTCCCGGAGACGGAAGCTGCTCATATTCTTTTGAATATTGGAAATCGTCAGGGAGAAAGTGGAGCTGTGCGTGATGCATATATCAAACAGATAGATGGAAATACTATTGAAGGTTACGTGATTACGGAACCGGAATATGTGAAGAAATATCAAGCGGGTTCATCAGTAGCTATGTATTTTTATGCAAAACTAGATCGTATTCCTGAATCGGTAGAGGTTTTTTATCAAGATAGTACTCTGAAAGCGGGAAATGAAATCAAAGGTGCAGGAGCTATTATGTGCCTGAATTATAAAACGAAAAAAGATGATGTAGTAAATGTAAAGATCGGTTTGTCATATACTTCCATTGAAAATGCTAAACTGAATCTGGAAACGGAAGCGAAAGACTTGATTTTTAATGAAGCTTTACAGTCAACTACGGATAAATGGAATGAATCCTTGGGACGTATTCTGGTTTCAGGAGGTACGGATGAAAGCAAAATCAAATTTTATACAGGATTGTATCACGCTTTGTTGGGCAGAGGACTTGCTAGCGATGTTAATGGAGCTTATCCCAAAAATGATGGAACAGTAGGGCAGATACCTTTGGGAAAAGAAGGTAAGCCGATATATAATCATTATAATACGGATGCAGTTTGGGGGGCTTACTGGAACTTGACTTCTCTTTGGGCACTAGCTTATCCGGAATACTACAATGGATTAGTTAACAGTCAGTTGCTGGTATACAAAGATGCTGGCTGGTTAGGTGATGGTATTGCTGCCAGTAGATATGTTTCGGGCGTAGGGACAAATATGGTGAGTATTACCCTGGCAGGTGCATACAATAGTGGTATTCGTGATTTTGATGTTGAAACGGCTTATCAGGCAGCTTTAAAGAATGAATTAGGCTGGGAAGGCCGCATTGAGGGGGCAGGTAAGATGGATGTGAAGCAGTTTGTAGAAAGAGGATATGTACCTTATGAGAACAGTGTTCATTATGGCACACATCCGGATGGCTCTACCTTTTCTGTTTCTCATACATTGGAATATTGCTTTAGTGCTTATGCTGTGGCGCAGTGGGCAAAAGCATTGGGGCATACGGATGATTACAACCGTTTGATGGAATTATCAAGAGGATGGGAAAAACTATTTGATGATTCATTGAAACTGGTTCGTCCCAGAGTTCCTAACGGTGAGTTTATTGATAACTTTAATCCGCTGGAGTCATGGAGAGGATTTCAGGAAGGAAATGCTGTACAATATACATTTTTTGTTCCTCAACATCCATATCGTTTGATTGAAAAAGTGGGTAAAGAGGAGGTTAATAATCGGTTGGATTCTATATTTACCGAAGCGCGTAAATCTATTTTTGGTGGCGGTAAGATAACTTATGCTTTTGCAGGTGTGGAGAGTCCTTACAATCATGGTAATCAGCCAAGTCTTCATATTCCTTGGTTGTTCAATTTCTCCGGTAAACCTTACCTGACACAGAAATGGACGCGCTTGATTTGTGATGAGTTTTACGGAACAAACGGAGAGCATGGTTATGGCTACGGTCAGGATGAAGATCAGGGACAGTTGGGAGCCTGGTATGTGATGGCGGCAATGGGATTGTTCGATGTACAGGGCGGTTCTTGTGAACGACCGACTTTCCAGATTGGCAGTCCGTTGTTTGATAAGATTGAAATCAAACTTAGTCCGATGAATGCGACGGGAAAAACGTTTGTGATTGAAACGACTGGTAATACACCGGATGCCTATTATGTACAATCTGCTACGTTGAACGGTAAACCGCTGGAACAATGTTGGATGTACCGGGATGAACTCTATAAAGGTGGAACATTGAAACTCACAATGGGTAATCAACCGAATGAAAAATGGGGAGTGGAAAATCCGCCTCATTGTTCTGAATAAACAGCTTATTTACCTCGGTGCCGATGTCGCTTGACAATGGCACCGGGGATTCTACATTTTATAATATAGTGAGTTAAACATGAAAACACAAAACTCTATTTATGCCGCCCTTCCCGTTCTCTTCGGGTTCTTTGTAATGGGCTTCTGTGATATAGTCGGCATTTCGTCCGATTATGTTCAACGTACTTTCAACTGGTCTCCTGTGATGACGGGATTTGTTCCTTCATTAGTATTTATCTGGTTCCTGTTTTTAGGTATTCCTATTGGAAATCAGATGAACAAATGGGGACGTAAAAATACAGTTCTTCTTAGTATGGGAATAACGGTAGTGGGTATGTTATTACCATTGATCGTTTATAATAGCGCGACTTGTATGATAGCTTATGCTCTCTTGGGAATTGGTAACGCTATTCTGCAAGTTTCACTGAATCCGTTGTTAAGTAATGTGGTAACTAGCCAACGTTTATTGACTAGTAGCTTGACGGCAGGGCAGGTAATCAAAGCTGTATCTTCTCTCGTTGGACCGGAGATTGTATTGTTGGCTGTAGCTCACTTTGGAGACGACAAATGGTATTATTGCTTCCCGATATTAGGTTTTATCACATTATTATCCGCTGTTTGGTTGATGGCTACCCCTGTTAAGCGAGAAGATTCCAGTGCTGCAACCCAGCAACTTTCTATCAGTGATACTTTTTCTTTATTGAAGGATAAAACGATTCTGTTGTTGTTTTTGGGTATCTTCTTTATTGTGGGGGTAGATGTTGCCACCAACTTTATCAGTTCTAAGCTGATGGCAGAACGTTTTGACTGGACGACAGAACAAGTGAAGTTTGCTCCACAAGTTTATTTTTTAAGTCGTACGGTAGGTGCTTTATTGGGTGCTTTCTTGTTGGCCCGTATCGCTGAAATAAAATATTTCCGTGTGAATATTGTTGCCTGTATTTTCTCTTTGCTTATTCTGGCCTTTGTGAAAAACGATATGGTAAATCTGATTTGTATCGGTGCTGTCGGTTTCTTTGCGTCATCCGTATTTTCTATCATTTATTCGATGGCTTTGCAGGCAAGACCGGAAAAAGCAAACCAAATTTCAGGGTTGATGATTACTGCTGTTGCCGGTGGCGGAGTAGTTACTCCAGTTATTGGGTTTGCGATTGGAACAGTAGGTGTTATCGGAGGCGTTTTTGTCACTTTAGCTTGTGTGTGTTATTTGACTTATTGTGCTTTTGGGGTGAAGACCGCGAAAGCCTAGTATTATTGCGGAGAAGATGCTATCTTCGCCCGAATCCTACTTAGCGACTGCGGAGTTATCCACAAGTAAGACGCAATATGTTTTAAAGGTACATATTGCAATAATTCCGGAGTCTCTTTGATAAGGTTGAGATAGCGTTCTTTAGCCCGTGGGCTTCCCGAGCTGATAAGCCAGTTCTCCTGTTGAAGAAACTGATGATCCATGAGGCGGAGCCCCAAATTAGCGAGTCCGATGGATGAGGCGAATAGCTGATTCAGAGCTGTTCGGGAAATACAATAGGCCACACTGTCACACATGACCTCAATATTTATTAATGAGTAGGCATTATCTACATAGCCCCAGACGGAGAAAGCAGCTTCTCCGTCTGAAGCAAACCAGATGGTAGTATCCACTCCGTCTTTATGATAATAGGCTCGCCATATTCCTGTCTTGATAAAATAAAGATTACAGTTCTTTGTCCCTTCGCGTACTATTAAATCTCTTTTTTTGAAATGTACCTCTTCCATATAGTTCAGTAGAGACTGTACATCGGTTTCAGATACCTTGTATCTATCGCAAAGTTTTTCAATGAATGTTCTCATATTGCAAAGATACTTATCGTCGGCAGACAATGAAACGATCTTTCAAATAAATTCCGAAAATATAGAAAGTGGTTAATAACTCTGCCAATGGTACGGCTAGCCAGATACCCGGTATACCCAATACCGGAGGGAGCGCAAAGAATCCCATCAACATAAATACGACTCCCCGGAGAAGAGTGATAATTGTTGCTCGCTGACCTCTTTCGACACTCTGATAATAACCAATGCCAATCATGTTGACGGCAAAGAAAATGAATCCTACTCCGAAATAAGGAAGCCCGTTTACTGCTATATCAAATGCAGCGTAGCTGCGGTCAATGAATAACGAAACGATGTCTTGGCAGCATAGTACGGTAAGAATGAAAAAGCTGATACCGCAGATTAAAGCGGTCCGAATGGCGAGATGCAGTGTCTTTCGTACACGCTCGGGTTGTCCGGCTCCGAAGTTATAGCTGATAATCGGCTGTGCGGATTGTGCAATGGTATTATAGACCATGAAGATGATAGGGAAGAAGTAACAGGCAATACTGAATGCTGCCACTCCGTCTTCACCGAGATGGCGGATGAAAACGTAGTTCCCCAGAAACATCATACAGGCAATGGAGGCTTCACTGATAAAAGCAGAACTTCCCAGTTTAATCATATAACCGATGTTGCGAAGAGTCAGTAACAGACTTTTGATACTTAACTTTATCCGGCATAGATGGAGGGTACGAGAGAAACGGAGTAAGTAAATCAGTGTCATCAACCCTCCCACGACAGTTCCCAGACTGGTGGCAAAAGCTGCTCCCATTATTCCCCAACCAAGTTCGAAGATGAATATATAATCCAGTATGATATTGAGTATGGCTGCAACCGCATTACACATCATGGTATAGGTGGGTGAACCGTCCAGACGGATGCAGAACATACCTATATTTAAGACTTCGTAGAATACGAGAAAAGGAATGTACCATGCCATATATTCTACAGCTAACGGCAACAATCGGTCCGAACTACCTAATAATCTGGCTAATGGCTCTATAAAATAAAGGCACAGAGCAGACAGGATAAGTATGAGCAATGCGGAAAAAGCAATTGCCTGAGTGATATTAATACTTGCTACTTTGCGTTTTCCCTGAGATAAATGAATGGAAGCCACCACCGAAGCTCCCACTCCGAACATCAGTCCGATACCCGCTGCGATCATAAAAAGCGGTGCAGTGATATTTACTGCCGCCAGCGCGTCACTGCCAATTCCTTTTCCTACAAATATCCCGTCCGTAATAACGAACAGAGCCGAGAATACCATCCCAAGTACCGTAGGAATTAGTAACTTACGGAACAACGTGGAGATGTTCATACTGCCGAAATCAATACTATCTTTCATAACTTTCTACCTTTGTCGTTGAAAATGGCGACAAAGGTAGGGTTATGGGAGGAGATAAAAATTACCATTTGGTAATTTTTATCTCTATATTTAATAGGGAAAAGAATCTCTTATGTATATTCTATCAATTATTTGAGCATGTTGAAATCCTTTATTCCAAAAACTTCAGTGGATATTTCACCCAACCAACCGCTTTTACTATTAACACCCACTTGTACTTTGATAAAATCAACGTACTTCAGGTTTGCATCCTTACCGTCGAAAGTTACAGCATGGGATATCTTGAAATGATTGTCAGACGGTCCGGCATTATAGTTGTCATCATCTGTCAGACGATCAATGGCGCTGAAATTATCAGCATATCCCCATTCATAACTATCATTTACCCAATAAGTACCATTACCGGATTGATCGTAATTACGCTCTTTCAGGCGAGTACCTCGCAAAGTATATTGTTTTTCCTTTACCCAGGCGGGATAATAATAATCTTGCCGGTGAAAAGCACCCAGATAATCAATAGACCCACTTTGACCATGATTGTCTGTCCATGGGGTGGGAAGCTGAATACCAGTTGGTTTATGATAGGTGACGGCATAGTCCTGCCAGGTTTCGGCTTTCCCATATTCGGATCCGCGCAATTCATACCAGGTGTCATTAGGTAACCCATCACCATTTTCGTCCTGCATTACCCATACAATTCCCGGTTCTGACGAACCATCAAAAGCGTTTCCTGTAATAGCAATGTTGTAATCTCCATCATTCACGATACTATGATCGAATCCAACGATGATGTATCCACCGAATCCGCCTAGGGAAACATAAGCCGTCTGATTGATTCGTTCTTCTGCATAGGTGCAGGCTTCTGCCATAGTTATTGTGTTATGATTCTCATTGATGAATTGACCGGGAGCCGGTAAATATTCATATACTTTGTTCATTGACGCAGAACTTGTGGCGCTAATCTTCCGCTGGTATGTTCCTGCGGGAGGGCAAACATTGACTTTTAATGTTTGCGTAGCGAGTATATATGAGTTCTTCATTTCGACCTTTACCGTGTGTTCTCCCTGCTGCTCGGATGTAAACAGATAAGTATCATTTTCTCCGGATTGCACTTGTTCATTGTCCACGGTCCATGTATAGACTGCATCCAGTGCATTATTCACGTCAACCGGTTTGATACGGATAGTTCTGCCGGCTGACATGTTATATTCCGTTTGCAGGAATGTCCAGTTGAAATCTACTTGATCCGGTGAACAAACTTCTACTTTGAAAGTTACTTCGTCATCGCCATCTTCATTGTGAGTAGCAAAACGAACTTGATATTCGCCAAGCTCGATTGTGGGGAGAGTACAGGTTAATTCGTTCGAAATATCTTCACCGTTTATTTGCCAGGAGTAACTGGTTTCCAGAAAAGAATCTACTATAGGTGTAATGGTTAGTTCAGAGCCTTGAAGCACTTTGAAACCTTTGTCGGCATCCGCAATAGAGATAGTAGGTACATCAAGTTGAAAGACATCGATACGTATCTCCTTTTCTGTTGTCCCTCCGGCATTGGTGGCAGAAATCAGAATGAAATACCTGCCTGCTTCATCGGCTGAAAATGTCAGGGTGGAAGTGGTACAGATACTCTTTCCATCTATTGTCCAGTTAAAGGTCGTTTCCGAATCGGTATTTTCATAAATGGGAGCGATGGTTATCTCCCGACCAATTTTTGTTTTATAGATGGAGGATTCTTCTTTCAAGGTAATGACAGGAGCGGAAAGAAGAGGAGAGTCCTCCTCTTCTTTCACGCATGATATTAATGCTAACAGAACAAATAAAAAAAGTATAATATGTTTCATTAGAATCTCACTGCTACATCATCATAAGCAAAATAGGCAGGTTGGCTGAAACCATATCCGTTATCATTACTTCCAGTGACATTAAAGTCTATTTTGACCACTTTGCCTAATGCGGATAAATCCCATTTTGTCCATTCAAGTATATTACCCTCGGCTCCAACCAAATAAAATTCCGGACGTGTAGCTACTTCTTTTCCATCTTCATCATAACCGATAGCAACCAGTTTCACCCAATCATCTTTGCCTGCGGGTGCGGTCAAACCGTTACCGTTGGCCACACAGTTGGCTAGGTAGGTCGTCATAGTCACATACATGTGGTCAACTACACGAGCAACTCCGTCTCCAAAGTAAATATAGGGTAATGGACCGTTGGCATATCCGGAATTGTCTGCATAGCCGTAATGTACGCAGAAGTTTTTGGAACCATTATGTCCTCCAAAACCAGTTTTTGCATCCTGATAATAAACGGCTAGTTGGTGCTGGAAGTCTCCATGAGTAAGATCCATATCCAGATAATTGGAAATTGCGTGTCCGCCACCCCAGTATTGGTAATCACCCCATCCGTTAGGAAGTTCGGAAGCAAGAAAAGTGTTGTTTGCATCACTCCAGTTATAGAGTTGGTTATTCTTAGGATAAAGTAGTGGGCCACCATATTGTTGGCTGTCAATTAATGATGACCAGTTTCTTTCTCCTACCATGTTAGCATCACCTTTATAATCAACATCCTCGAATGTCAAGAAGTGTGCTTCACGCACTGCTCTTAATTGCATTTTTATTACTTTACCGAAAGCTTTGGACGGAGTGACAAGTATTTTAAGTTCACCATCTTTGACATCATCACCTGAAACTGCCGGAGCTGTGATTCTTAAGTCTTTATCATTAAGAACCGCTGTCCATCCTTGCGGAATAGCAATTAATGTTGCGTCGTCTATATTGGCAGTTGTAAGAAGATACGTCCTTGTTTCATTAGACGAGAACAAGGTATAATCCCTATTGGCAATGTCAAATGTATATGTTTCCCCTTTGGGCAATGTGAACGACGTTCCATCTGCAAGAGTAACTAGTACATGATTGTCATTAACTGTAACAGATTTGAAGAAAGAGTCTCCGTCTTGTCCTTCCGCTTTCACAGGTTTTCCGTCTGTTCCGTTAATACGTTTGGCTCCTTCGCCTGTATCAACGGTCCAGTATCCGTCACTATCAACTCCCATAACTGGAGTTGTACCTGTCACTTTTAACTTGTTAGTTGCATCCGGCAGCCATTCTGTAGTACCGTTGGTAGTAATGGTCCAGTAATATATTCCGTCTTCGTCAGCTTTCACTCCAATCACAGGAGCATCTGTACCATTCTTTCCATTTTTGATAGATACGGTGCTTCCATCACTGAAGGTTAATGTGTAGCCATCAGATGTCTGTTCCGTGTTGGTGATTACTTTCCCTTGATTTAATGCGTCTACCAAACTCTGTAAAGTTGTAATTTCAGAGTTCATTTTCTTGACTGTTGTTTCTAGTGTTTCTATTCGTCCGTCGAGATCATTGACTTTATCCCAGAGATCATCGTCATTGTAGCAACTGCATACTGTAACGACAGTGAGCAGTAAAAATAGAATTTTCTTCATTGCTTTTGTTTTTAATTATTAATAGAATTGTGAATTATTGAATCTCTTTTAGTTTCTTATCTGTAAAGGCAATATGTGCCGGAATGTCCCCCGTGATGACTGACCATTTCTTTTTTCCATCCCGGGAGAAACAGTATAATGTGCCGGGAGTCACATAGTCTTTGGCATCGGTGACGAAGAATTCACCTGTTTCCGGATTGATTGCTATTCCATAAGGTATCTTGATAGATTTTTCCGTACCATCTGTAATAAAATTGCGGGTATCAGTTTTCTTTGTTTTTGTATTATAGATGGCGTAAGAGACTGTCCAACTGTTGGTGTAATAACTCCATTCTGTACTGTATACATACAGTGAATCTCTGCAAATAGCCATTTCTGTATTGGGAAGAAGCGGTAATTCATCGACTACTTTATCGGTATTGGAATCTATTACAAATGTTTCGGAGTAAGTGTCATAATAATCTCCCCGGGATGAGACATAAATATTTCCGTATTGGTCTAATTCCATTCTATGCAAATTGATTCCCACATCAATGGTTTTGATAACTTTGAATGTGTTCAAGTCGATGACGGATACCGTGCGGTCATAATTAGGTACGCGATACCCGCCGGAGTTGGCTACATAGAGTTTGTTGCCCACAATCACCATTTCTTCCGGCTGGTAGCCGACCACACAGGTATCCTTGACAGTCAGTGTGGTAGTGTCAACACGTGCTACATACCCCAGTCTGGCGTTGGGATCTATTTTGACAGGGCCTGCATACGAACTGACGTATGCATATTTATCTTTAAAGACGATATAACGGCAATTAGGTATGGAAATTTGCGTGATGTGTTTTGCTGTTTCTACATTCATCACTTCTACGAAATGAGAACAGTTGATGATGGCATATAACTTATTTCCATAGATTTGGATATCATTTCCCACATCCCCCAATTCTTGTACGACTCCCGGGTTCCGTTCCGCATAGATATTCTTATGATAGATACCGGTTTCGTAATCAAAGTAATCAAGGGTAGCCTTGTTGCTTCCCATATTTCCTTCATTGAGTAGAAAGAAACCTTTGACAGAGGTACCGTTTACTCCGGGAGTAACTTGGTTGGGAGTTGACGGAATAATGCGTTCATCTTCGCGACAAGAAGTCGATAGAAGAACAAAACAGATAATGATGGATAGAACAGATATTCTCATAACATGACGTTTAATTTGATTTTAAAACTTGTACCGGGCATAGGATAGCATTGCACTACTTCATATTGCTGATTGAAGATATTATTAATTTCTGCCGTTACACGTATTCCCGTTTTCCCCCATTGAAAAGTTTTGGATAGGGAAAAATCGTGGGTATACCAGGGCTGTGCGTAGTTCTCCGGGATATTGGCGACTGCTTCATAACGTTCACCTGTATAAATGAAACTATAGTTACAGGACCATGTTTGGTAACTTCCATTGAGGATGATGGAACCTCCATGCCAAGGTATATAAGGAATCTGGCCTCCATACCATTCACTGGTAGGATCGGTAAAATCCTGTGCCTTTTGATAGGTGTAATTGAAGAGAGTGCTAAGTTCCACCTTTCCGAAGCCCCATTCTCCTCGTATGGCTGCGTCTAATCCCCGAATTTCCACATGTCCGAGATTAATCATAGTCCAACGGAACTGGTTGGAGGTAGGCATGGCAATGATTTTATCATCTACTTCACTATAGTAACCATCTATTTGTAAGTCCAGGCTTTTCAGCCAATGGTTATTCCAGGTGTGAGAGAAAGTGATACCCACATCGTATTGGGTGGTATATTCTGGTTTTAAGTCCTTATTGCCTATAAAAGTATAATACAAATCATTGAGAGTTGGCATGCGAAAGACTTTCTTATAAAAGGCTCGTACATTCAGAGGGAGCTTGGTCAATGGTTGCCAGGTGGCTATGACAGACGGAGTGTATTTGTTTTTGGTGCCTGCATTGGCTCCTTTGGTACGTGTATTGTCGTCGACATGAGTATATAACAGGCTCGCCTGCAACATGAGGCGGTTGAAGTCAAAGGACGTGGCAGCAGAAGTCAGGATTGTATTACGGGTTGGATAGACAAAATCTATGAGATCGGCCCGTAATGTATTCCATTGGAAATCGTTGGATAATGACATACTCCACCAGGGATAGATGGTGAATAAATGGGCGGCCGAAGCATAGATTTCTTGCTGTCGGTAGTAATTGTCTACGTACATGGTGGTGACATCCAGTCTGGGATCGGATAAATAGTGGAGATAGTCATAAGCATATTTTCCGTTGGCTAGCAGACTGTACCAAGGCTTAAAATAGTTTTGAAAAGAGCCTTGCACAAACAGATTGGTATCCCACTGCCGGTCCTGATGGCGAAACTTACCCGGCTCTTCTCTTACCGCAGCTCCGGGGTATCCTCGTTCTGAATTGTATAGGTATGCTTTGGCTTTCCATTCTCCTTTGGGGATTTTTCCGAAGAATGCATTCTCCAAACGTAACATTCTTACGTCTCCATTTTGACGAACAGCTGTTGTGTCGTAACCATCTTTCTTGGCGTATGTGAATTTATATCGTCCTGATGTATACATATACTCCGTACTGATGGAACTGCTTATTCGTTCGTTGAAACGATGTTCCCAAAGTAGTGACGGATTGATGGTAGAGAATGAACCGCCTTTCACCCCGATGTTCAGGTTGTTTTTCTTTTCCCCTTTGAATAGGGGTTTTCGTGTCTGCATATATATGGCACTTGCGGAACTATAATCTTTGGCAGGTTGGAAGATGGCACTTTTTTGACCATTATATAGTGAAATGACTTCCATATTATCTAATGAAAAACGGCCTAGATCGACGACTCCATTTTGCGCATTTCCTAATTCAATACCATCGTAGAATACTCCGACATGATGACTGCCCATACTTCGTATATTGACGGTTTTTAGTCCTCCAATACCTCCGTAATCTTTTATCTGTACTCCGGAAAAGTAGCGTAAAGCATCGGCGACGGAGTAAACATTTAGCTTCTCAAGTTCTTTGCCGGACAGAATCTGTACAGGAGACATCTTTTTTTGCATCCGGTTGCTGTAGATAGTAACTTCTTTGAGTTTGAGAAGTGTATCAGACAGAGAAGTCTGATGCCGAACCCTGGACTGGGAAATGGCTGGTACTGTGGTAAATAGAGATAGAATCAAACATAATATCCACCGTAAATGGATACAATGCTTATTGTATGAATGGACTTGAATAGAAAGCATGTCTTTTATTTTATAGGTATAAAAAATCCGTTTGTTCAGATCTGAATTCAATCTACACAAACGGACATATAGCTATTATACCAAATAAAAGATAATTGCTTATTTTCTATTTGACTACTACCCGAAATCCCGCAGGTGTAAATCAGAGCATCAAGGCAGGTCTTCTGACTCATCCCATTTTGCAACGCCTTCCCAGATAAACTATCCAGTGACTTTCGTGTTGCAATTTTGCTCTCTGATTACAAGGAGCGGAGATTTACAGCAGCAGGTTCTGTTGCCGGTTTACACGGCATTCCCTTTTCATTCCTTAACAACGCAAAAGTTGTTTAAGGAAACCTTAATGGCACAAAGTTAGAAAGTTTTTATTAATTAGTTTGTTTTATTCTAAAAAAATATCCCACTGACCAATAACAAATATTCCGGCATCTGATTCTGTTTTCCCCATTTGTTAATAATCAATTGGATGGAAAAAGGATATATTAATATGTTATCCCAACGACAGAATCAATATTTGTGCCGTCAATACTCGCAGAAACATGGTGAGCGGATACACCGTAGCGTAGCCGACGGCAGGCGCATCACAGGAGGTCAGGTCATTGGAGTAAGCCAATGCCGGCGGATTGGTGGTAGAACCAGCCAGAACTCCGATAAGCGTGAAATAATTCAGCTTGCAATAATACCGTCCTATCAATCCCGTAATCAGAAGTGGCAGGATGGTTATGATTACTCCGTAGCCTACCCATATATATCCTCCGCCATGAATGACTGTGTCTACAAAGCCTTCGCCTGCTCCTAAACCTACGCAAGCGAGGAAGATGGAAATACCGATTTCACGAAGCATCAGGTTGGCACTCATGGTGGTATAAGTAATCAGCTTGTATTTCGGACCGAAACGGCTAATCAGGATAGAAACGATGAGCGGACCGCCTGCCAATCCTAGTTTCACAGGTTGCGGAATTCCGGGAAATGCGAAAGGAAGACTTCCCAGAATACATCCTAAAGCGATACCTATAAAGATAGGAATCAGGTTCGGATGATTTAAGCGTTTCATGGAGTTGCCAAGTACTTTCTCTGCATGGGCAACAGCCAGTTCGGAACCTACAATGGTGACACGGTCTCCCATTTGTAACTGTAATTGTGGAGAGGCTACCAAGTCTACTCCCGAACGATTGACGCGGGTGATGTTTGCTCCGAAGTTATTTCTGATTTTGAGTTGTGAAAGCGTTTTCCCGTTCAATTCCGGTTTAGTAATCAGGATACGGCGTGAAATGAGCTCTTTGTTCAGTTGTTCCCATTCCATTTTGATTTCCTTTCCGAAGAATACAGTAATTGCTTCCACGTCAATCGGGGTAGAGATCACTAATATGATATCCCCTACATGTAGAATTGTTTCGGAATTGACCAATTCGGTTTCTCCACCCTCGCGGTGTTTGATGCGGGAAATGACAAACTTACGGTTCAGTAACGGGCGGAGTTCTTTAATCCTGATGCCATCTACCGATTCGTTTCTCACTTCAATGGAGATAGGGCGTACGGTAAGTTCCTGGAGATGTCCCAGACCGACTTCTGCTTCTTTTTCTTCTTGAGCAGTATTGATGCGAAGGAGATATTTCAAAGCAAGCAGGGAAAGGATGATACCTACTACACCCAGCGGATAGCTGACAGCATATCCTAAAGCAATTTCGGGAGCATCTATGCCATTCAAATCACTGTTGGCCTGTTGTGCGGCTCCCAGCCCCGGAGTATTGGTGACGGCTCCGGACAAAATACCTACCATTGTGGTAATCGGAGTTCCGGTGGTGAAGTGCAGGATAATAGTAATGGTTACTCCTAATACTACTACGAGCATAGCTAGCATATTCAGGGTAAAGCCCCCCTTTTTGAATGCTGAAAAAAAGCCGGGTCCTACCTGCAAACCAATTGAGTAAACAAACAGAATCAATCCGAATTCTTTTAGAAAGTGGAGCAGGTGTTCGTCCAGATTCATGTTGAAATGACCGAATACGATTCCGACAAAGAGTATCCAGGTAACTCCTAGAGATACTCCCCGCACTTTGATTTTTGCAAGGATGATTCCAAACGCTATGGTTAGTGACAGAATCAGTACGGAGTGTGCCACTCCGCCGCCCCAAAGATTGGGGTAACCTTCAAATAAATTTCTTAGAACTTCCATTGTGATTATTATATGATGATATTTAGTTTAGCTAAAAGTAACCCCGGAGAAATCACTTCTGCGGGGATACGCACACATTGAGCATGACGGTCTAATGCCGTCCTTTTGATATTTTAGCTAGAGAGAATTTATCCTCCTTCAATCATTTCCGATGTCATGACTACTCGATTATTTTTTACAGTTTGCCATTTTCCTATCCCACGAGTAAAAACAGCTATAAAGGTATGAATGGCAGGTCTTCTGACTGACTCCCTTCCTGATTCCTTCCCGACCTTGACTATCTATACCCGGTCAGTGGTAAAAGTAAATATCAAGAAGTTGAATAGAGTTTCACAGCAGCGGGACTGTCCGGGATTTACACCCGATTCCCTTTTAATTCAGATAGTTGATATGGCTATCTGAAACCAATTCAGGGGCAAAGATAGCGAATTTATATAGAACCCAAATGAATGCTACCTATTTATTTTATACACAGTCTGATTCTTGTCGGATATCTGTTTGTTTATTTGATGCGTACTCTCATCTCCTGCACATCAAACGTGACGGATTCATTTCGGAAAAGTCTTTCTATATGTCCGCTGGCCACCATTTCCGGAGTAGGCAGCGTGTACATCTGCGGATTATCTATGAGCATGATGGAGTCGCAAAGCGATAAGGCGATGTCGAGGTCATGAGTGGAGAATAAGACACATTTTTTTTCTTCCTGTGCCAGTTTCTTTAAAAGCAAACAGAGCTCGTAGCGGTTAGGTAAGTCCAGGAAGGCGGTCGGTTCATCAAGCAGGATGACGGGAGTATCCTGTGCAAGAGCACGGGCAATCATGATTCGCTGACATTCGCCATCGGACATTTTATCCATTGTCTTTTCTGCATAACCGGACATACCGACTAGCTGCATAGCGTCATCCACCCGCTTTTGGTCTTCCGGTTGCAGTTGGCCGATCCAGTTGGTATAGGGAGCACGCCCTAAGGCTACTACATCTTTACAGCGGAGATTAGCGATACGTACTTTATCGGTGGTGACAAAGCTTATATTCCGGGCTAATTTTTCCGGTTTCAATGATGCTATGTTTTTTCCTTGCAGAGTAATCTCTCCTGATTGAGGCTTTTCCAGCCCCATCATAGCACGGAGCAGGGTGCTCTTTCCCGTTCCGTTACGTCCTAACAGGGCAACGAGTTGTCCGCCTGTGATTCGGGCATTTACCGTTTCCAACAGCGTGCGCTGTCCATATCCTAATGTCAGTTCTTTAAGTTCTATCATTTGAATCTACGCAAGTTTTTAGCAATTACCCATAAAATAACCGGAACACCTAGTAAGGCGGTGATGCAGTTAACCGGAAGTAGGAACTTCTTGGCGATGATGTCGCAGAGAAGCATGCTGATAAGCCCTGTCAGCATGGTGCCGGGGACCAGTATCCGGTGGTCGGCATTGTTGAATAGCAGTCGTGTGACATGCGGTACTGCCAGGCCGATAAATCCTACCGGACCACAGAAAGCGGTGACCGTTCCTGTCAGCAGTGCGGTAGAAACGAAGATGAACATGCGTGAACGTTTAATGTTCATTCCCATCGTTCGTGCATAATTTTCACCGAGCAGTAACAGGTTCAGCGATTTGATACAGGCTACGGAAATTAGTAAACCGATACATAACATTGGTATCATAATTCCCAGTTGGGTGACTGTGATGTGGCTAAGAGATCCCATTGACCAGAGTGTGAACATTTTCAGTTGTTCGGCAGAACTTAGGTATTGGAGTATCTGAATGATAGCACCTGCTACGTAGCCTATCATAACTCCCATAATCAATACACCGAGAATGTTTTTTACTTTCCGGCTGATAATGGCTACTCCCAATAAGATTATGGCAGTTCCTATCCAGCCCGAACCTACGATACCCAGCGACTGAAGAATTGGAAACTCCGCCCATCCAAGTAATGGAGCACCTAGTATGAACAGAGCTACGCCCAGTCCTGCACCGGAACTTACTCCCAGCAGGTAAGGATCTGCCAACGGATTCTGGAATACTGTTTGCATCTGTAAACCGCTAACGGAGAGTGCTATTCCTATCAAAGCCGCTACCACTACCCGTATGAAACGGATAGAAAGGAGAATATTCCGTGTCATTTCGTCACATTCGCCTCCGGTGAGTACAGCCCATACCTTGGTGATAGGAATATATGTATCTCCCGTTGCCATGTCTATCAGTAATAACAGTATGGTAACTATACCCAGTGTAATGAATAAAAAGGGAGTACGTTTATCAGGCTGTTTCATTCCAGGTGTCTGTAATAGTAAAGTGAATCGGATACGAGTTCGGGGTGAAAGATATGAATCAGATCACGCAATACGACGTCGGGACGTACCACTGCAGATTCCCAGTAGTCATTACCTCCTGTCGGTGTTGTTCGTAAATTGTTGTTGTAAACAGTTTTTTCGCGTACAGCTTTGGCGTCTACAAATTTAGGATTGACCGTCTTTAATTCATCCAACGTAGAAGCCATGCCTACATTAATCCAGTAGTCGGCCTTTTGTATCAGTTTGTAAGCTGTTTCCAGTCCGATGGGAGTGGAACTGTTAGAAGTGTTTTCTTTGTAGATGTAATCCGCACCTGCATCAGTTACCAATTGTGCCATATAACTTTGTGTGGAAGGCATCACCCAACTGTCGTTCCACGGGGTATTGAGCATAACGGTAGGACGTTGCTCTACCGATTCGGTGAGCGCTTTCAAAACTTGATAACGTTTAGGGATTTCACGGAATATTTCGATGCCTTTTTCCCTGCTGTCTGTTAATTCGGCAAGAGCTACCAGCCATTCGGCTTTACCAAGCGGTGATTCCTCCAAATATTCTCCTACATACATATAAGGTATATACAGTTCTTTCAGTTTGTCTGTTACGGCAGTTTGCGCATCTCCGATACCGTATAACAGGACAACATCCGGTTTCAGTCCCAATAATAATTCATAATTCATTTCGGGACCCATGTCCTTGATAGAATCTTTGTGTGCAAGAATATATGGATTGGATACATAGTCGATGCCCGATACTCCGACAATTTTGTCCACTTGACCTAGAGCGTCGAACATGGCGATGTAGGAAGAAGCCATACATACGATACGTTTCGCTCCGGCAGGGATGGTAGGCCCGTTGAATCCGGCAGGTGCTTGTTCACCGTTGCGTGAAATGAAATAAGACATTTTTACGTCCTTGGCTCCCTGCCATGGATTGGATACCTGAATAAGTGTGCTGGCGGCATTGTCCGCACCCAGAATCTTGAATCCGGTAGCATATTCAGGTGTATAGACATCCTGTTTGAAAGCCTCGAGAGAAGTCTTCTTGTTGGATATACAACTAGCCAGGAAAAGAAGACATAGCCATGTGAGGATTGAAATAGGAGATTTCATCTTTATTCGTGTATCTTTTAAATGAATAAATAATTTTCGGTGTCCGAAGATTGACATTGCGGGGCAAAGATAAGTATCTTTGGAGATATTCTTTCTTTTTTTATTGCATTTTCTCCGAAATCATTCCTATTTATGTATCCTCCCCTTAGGCAGGCAGAATGGATTAAGTTTATCGGTCTGCTGATTACTTCAGAGAATTTCTGCACCTTAAAGATTCAGAAAAAATTTGGAGATGCTTTTTATCCTCGCACTCTCACCCTGTCTCGTCTTGATTTGGTTGATAGGTTAAACCTGAAGTTTATAAGGATATAGTAAATCCATCGAAAGTATGTAGTTATTTGCAGAATCTATGCAGATAATGGCTTGTTCATATAGGTAAACACTTAGTTTCAAGTAGCGAAACATTTTGTTTCTCGGTGTGAAACACTTCGTTTCATTACTTGAAACATTTCGTTTCTCGGTGCGAAACACTTTGTCCCAAGTAATGAAATAAAGTGGAACTGCCGTCAACCGAAAATTCTCCAGTAAGTAATTATTAAACAGGGTGTGAGGGTAAAGACATCGCAAACTTATTAGAGATATCTACACCTGTTTGTTTACGGGCACTCTTGATATAGAAAAACTCCTCCGTAGGCAGGTACTGCCTGAAATGCTTCTTCCGGGTGAATCAACTTTGCATAAATCTGTGCGCAAATCAATACGCCGCCATGAGCGAATACTACTGTATTTTCACCCTCCTTTTGTCTGACTTCGTCTAAAAACGCGGCTACCCGTTTATATTGATCGGCAAACGATTCTCCATTGGTTGCTTTTACATTCAAGTAGTCGTCGTACCAGCATTGGAGATTCGGGTCTTTGATTTTATGAAAATACTGCATTTCCCAATCTCCGAAGTTAAGTTCCAGTATTCTTGGGTCACGGATGGCATCTCCGAATCCGCAATACTGTGCCAGACGGGTGCATCTGGATAGAGGACTGGTGTAAGCCATATCAAAGTGAATGGATTCGATTTTAGCTTTGGTTACAGCTGCTTCTGCCTCAAATGTAGGACGTAAAGGAACGTCTGACTGACCGTAACAAAGACCTTTAGGAACGTCGACAGAGGTATGTCTGATTAGATAAATATTCATAGGTTTACTTATTTTATATAGATAGACATCACTGCTCCCAGCCAGAAACTCATTTCGCTTAGGAGAAATAATGCACCGCAACAATCTCCGGTATATCCGTTCAGACGTCGTTTCATCATCCGGCAGATAAAGAAGAATACCAGAATGGGAAATATACATACGGGCCAGTAGCTTGGAGGAAGTAATAGGAGAGGCAGTATTCCACCCATCGCAGACATTACGATCTCCCCAAAATTCATTCTTGTATATACTGTTCCGGATTTGCTATCTTCTTCTTTACGTGCATAGGGCAGGTAATTGATGATATTGGAAGAAATGAATTTACTCCAGGTATCTCCGCTTAGTAATAAGAAAGGAGTAACTGCTAAGGGAAGTGCGACCAGTAGATTGTAAGCAAATAAATAATAGATGATTAATCCCAAAACTCCATAGCTTCCGATATGGGAATCTTTCATGATGCGTAACGTGCTTTCCCTGTTCGTTCCACCTCCGAATCCATCGAAGAAATCGGCCAATCCATCCTCATGCAATGCTCCTGTGATAAGTAAACGTGAAGTCAGTGCCAGGATTACGGCTACTCCGTGAGGTAGAATAGTACTGGCTCCCCAGAAAATCAATGCCATCATTCCCCCGGTCAGCCAGCCACTGAAACTCCAATAATTGACAACGTGTTTGAAACACTCCTGCGGAACTTCTTTTATTTTCCAGAAAGGCAATCGTGTAAAGAATATGAGGGCGGCAAGTATCTGGTTCATTTTAGAAATATTTAGTGATGGAAGCATGAGCAAATGAATCCATTTCATTCAGCATTTTCACAGCGGAATCCACAATGGGATAGGCACAAACGGAACCGCTTCCTTCTCCAAGTCTTAATCCGAGATTGAGTAGGGGACGTGCTCCGAGATAATCCAATAATAGCTTATGTCCGCTCTCGTCTCCCTGATGACCGAATATGGCGTAGCTCATCACTTCCGGATAAAGGCGTGAAGCGGCAAGAATACAATTGGTCATTATAAATCCATCAATTAAAATAACCATTCCCAGTTCTGCAGCTTTGAGCATTGCTCCTACGGCCATTACCATTTCGTAACCTCCGAAACGGCAGAGGATTTCTTCTGCGGAATGCTCTCCCGGATATTGTTCGAGAGATCTTTTCAGAACTTCGTATTTGTGGTTTATTCCCTGGTGATTGAGTCCGCTTCCTGCACCTACACATTGATCTAATGGGATTCCGGTGAAGCAAGTCATCCATAGAGAAGAGGACGAAGTATTTCCGATTCCCATTTCACCGAAGCTAATGATATTGCAGCCTTCCTGGTGAGAAGTGTCCACACATTGGGCACCATGCTCCAGGCAAAGTTCCATCTCTTCAGGTGTCATGGCTGCTTTATGAAGGAAATTGCGTGTTCCTCTTCCGACTTTCATGTTAATGATACCTTTTTCATAAGGTAAATCATAATCGACTCCTGCGTCTACAATTTTAAGAGTGAAACCGTGCTGTCGGCACAGGAAATTGATCCCTGCTCCCCCATGAAGAAAGTTGCTGATTTGTTGCCAGGTTACTTCTTTAGGAGATGGGCTGACTTTTTCTTCTACGATGCCATGATCTGCGGCAAAGATTATATTTTGAGGATGAGTTAATCGTGGAGAAAGGGATTGTTGGATCAGTCCGATTTGCAAAGCAATTTCTTCCAGTCTTCCAAGCGATCCTTTAGGCTTGGTCAGATTATTGATTTTGTCGATCAGAGCTTCTTTAATAGCTTCATCCGGCTTTTGAATATGAAACGTTTTCATGTTTATTTTATTTTTACGGGAATACCACTTGCCATGAGATATACATCGTCGGCATGCGATGTGATGTATTGATTGGTCCAACCTTGCAAGTCTGTGAATTTACGTTGCAGTTTGTTCTCGGAAACTCCCCCCCAGCCAATCTCATTAGTTACAAATATGAAAGTGGCATCCTGCTGGGTAAATTTGTCGAATTCTTTTTTGACGGCTTCCAATGAGGAGGCAACGTTAGAATCAAACTCCATAAAGAAGTTAGTGCACCAAAGAGTTACACAATCTATCACTACGACTCTGCCCGCTACATTGTGACGGCTCAATTCTTTTTCTTCTTCTATATTTGTCCATTCAGGACCGCGGTTCTTTTGATGGCGTTCCACCCTTTTTCTGAATTCTTCGTCCCATATCTTGGCAGTGGCCAAGTAAACCGGTGACGTAGTAAGTTCATGCGCTTTTTTCCGCAAACGAACTTTTACCGGATCGTTGTCCTCCTGTGATTAGTATAATCCTTTTCATTAAGTTGCTGATTGAATAATGGATGGACAAAGGTATAAAAAATAACTCTGGGATTAACCGTTTTACGTAAAAGTTATTAACTTTGTCCCGATTTGTATTAGATCAACATAAATATCAGACTTAACTACTATTAGATATGAACGCTTGTAAGTTAGTGGGATTGCTTTTGCTGCTACTTTGGGGACATACTGCTCTGTATGCTCAACAAGTGAGAACTGTGCGAGGAAGAGTGCAGACAGTGGAAGCCGGCAGTAATGAGAAGCGGGTATTACCATCTGCCAGCATTGTTATTTTGGCGAAAAGCGATTCTGCCTTTATCAAGGGAATAACAAGTGATAAGAATGGGCGTTTCATTCTTAATTATCAACCGCAGAAGAAAAAGAAATACCTGTTGAAGGTCTCTTTTATGGGAATGCAATCTGTATACCGGGCACTGGAAGACTCTGTATCGGTGAATATCGGTACAGTGGTATTGAAAGATGATGATATTCAGATTAGTGAAGTGACGATAACGGGAAAATTGCAGGAAGTAGTGATGGAGGGAGATACTACGGTTATCAACGCTGCCGCTTTTAAAACTCGTGAAGGAGCTTATCTGGAAGATTTAGTGAAGCGTGTTCCCGGATTGGTATATAATAAGAAAGATAATTCGTTGACATACAACGGACAGCCCATCAGTGAAATCAATGTAAATGGCGAAGCTTTTTTCTCCGGAGATAAAAAGACGGCACTCGAAAATCTTCCGGCAGACCTGATTAGTAAGTTGAAAGTATATGATAAGAAATCGAAAGAAGAGGAGTTCACCGGAATTAGTTCAGGAGAAAAGAAATATGTACTCGACTTGCAGACTAAGGATGAATTGAATAAAACCTGGCTGACAAATGCAACGGTAGGATACGGGAATAACCAGAAGAAGGATTTCGAGGGGCAAGTGAATTATTTTAGTAAAGACGGAGATAATCTTTCTTTTATCGCACAGTCTACCAACAGATACCAGAATAGTACGTACAAGGATAATATCAACAATTCGGTAGGAATGAATATGACTCATAAATTCGGTAAGAAATTCTCCCTGACCGGAAGTGTGAACTATAATTTGAACCGGAACGGAAATCTTTCTTCCATTTATCAGGAACAGTATTTGCCGGCAGGTAATCAATACTCTGCGTCTACTAACGAAAGTAACTCTAAGGGGCGGTCGATTAGTTCTAACTTCATGGGAAGCTGGGAAGTAGATAAACGTACACGTATACATTTTACCGGTAATTTAGGAATCTCTCCTAATAGGAATGAAAACAGTAGCCAGAATGCATCTTTTGATGCTCCTCCCGGCATAAGTCATGAGAGCTTGTTTGATGACTTTGAATCTATTCCCCGGGATATAAAAGTGAATCGTAGTGAGAACCGGTCGCGTTCGGAGAATCAGTCGAACCGTTATAGCTGGATGATGAGTATTATGAGACGTCTGAATGAAAAAGGTACAACGCTGGCATTGAATATCCTGAACTCGGATTCGTGGGGAGATAATGAAAGTTTTTCGCTTTCTAAAACTACTTATTTCCGTCTTGAAGATAAATTGGGAAATGATTCGGTGCTTTTTCGTAACCAGTATTTGAAGTCGCCTCAAAAAAATAATTCATGGAGAGTCGGGATTACCTTTGCCCAGCCTATTGGTAAGAAGATGCATTTCCGGGTAGCATATAACTGGGATACTAACTATGAGCGTGATAATCGTGATACGTATGAATTATCTTCTCTGACGAAGTCGGAAGTCTTTGGTGAACTACCTCCCGACTATGAAGCAGGGTATGTGGATAGTTTGAGTAATCGGAGTCATAGTCGTACGAATGGCCATAATCTGGATGTGGGGCTTAATTACTCTGATGATACCTGGATGTTTAATGCCTCATTAGGGATGACTCCGCAAAAACGTGCCATTGAACGGAAAATGGGAAAGCTCTATGCGGACACTACCATGCATACTATCGACTTTCAGCCTATGATATGGGTGAATTGGAAAAAGAAAGAGGCCCGGATCACTTTCAATTATAGCGGTAGAACCCGGCAACCCTCCTTATCAGATTTAATGCCGCTGACGGATAACAGTAATCCGTTGTATATCACCCGGGGAAATCCGGATTTGAAACAGATGTTTTCTCATAGTGTCCGTGTGAGCTTTCAACATTCAAAAAAAGGTATATCTGCGAATATCGGCGGGCAGATGGAACAGAACAGTGTGACGCAGGTAGTGCTATATGATGCAAAAACCGGCGGACGTGAGACATCTCCTATTAATATTAGCGGAAACTGGAATGTATATGGAAGTGCCAACTGGTGGAAGCGCCTGGGACATTTTTCCTTGCGGTTGGATATGAACGGTAATCATAGCAATCGTGTCAGTATGATTAATGAAGACAAGAGCCTCGAACCGAAGAAAAGTACGACACGTGATACCGGATTGGGGTGTGACGCGAATGTATCTTATCAGCCCACCTGGGGAGGTATTGATTTCTCTACTTCCTGGAATTATCAGTATTCGCTTAATTCTATCAATGATAACGATACCTATACGCGTAATTATAGTTTTCGTCTTGAGGGGTACGTTGATCTTCCTTTTGGCTTGCAATTACGGACTGACGGGGCTTATTCTTTCCGTAATGGTACGAATATCCGTAAAGGCGAAGATGACCAGATGTTGTGGAATGCAAGTGCCAGCTGGCGGTTCTTGAAAAAGAAAGAAGCGGAACTGTCTGCTTATTGGGCGGATATTCTCGGAAAGAGGAAAAGTTTCGGCCGTACGACTTCTTCTGATGGTTTTTATGAGTTCCGTAACCAGGAAATAAAAGGATATTTCATAGTCACTTTCAAATATAACTTTCGTTTGATGATGTGATTTTTAGAAAAAAGTCGTATGTTTGCTACAGAACCATAAAACAAAATGTACTATGAGCGGTAATTATGTTATCAATATCGGCCGTCAGTTAGGTAGCGGCGGAAAAGAAATAGGAGAGAAGTTGGCAGCCCGTTTGGGAATCAACTTCTACGACAAGGAACTGATTAATCTGGCTTCGGAGGAAAGTGGATTGTGTAAGGAGTTTTTTGAAAAGGCTGATGAAAAAGCCTCGCAGGGTATTATTGGCGGACTGTTCGGTATGCGTTTCCCTTTTATCAGTGAGGGAGCTATGCCATGTAACAACTGCTTGAGCAATGATGCTTTGTTCAAAGTACAGAGTGATGTGATCCGTCATCTGGCAGCAGAAAGATCTTGTGTCTTTGTAGGAC
>NZ_JBDFVF010000029.1:0-86825 GCF_040913205.1 Bacteroides sp. MSSM.1001136sp1_RTP21357st2_D2_RTP21359_211015
TTAGGTTTTAAAAAATATTGAGTAAACTAACTTAGGTATAACAAGCGAAGTTGTCAACTAAATCCAGTACAGTACAGACAATAGGAGATCATTTGCTTTTCCTGATAGGGGAACACTAGTTTCTCGGTGCTGAAACTACAGTTTCCCCACGAGAAACAAAGGTAATGCATTCATGAAATAAATAGGATTGCCTGGAGCTTCCAGAGTGAATACCTCCGCGTTGTGAAATGTAGTTTATCTGTTTCTGGTGACAGCATTATTGTTGTCACACTGCTGTCACCTATTGCTGTCACGGTGTTAATTGTTAATAATCAAACCGTTAAGCAGCAATCGGTGACAGGTGACAGATATATAATTAAAATAATTGTATAGAGAGGTTAGAACATAAACATGGCAACGGCAACAATACGGTTGTTACATACGGCATGGGTATCTTGAATTTTCCCATTGGACGTATTGAGCGAACCATACCATGCAGAGCTTAATGTATATTCCAACCCGAATTTCCAGTGGGGGACATTGTAGGTCAGTTCTGCTCCTGCCGTAACTAATTGGTTAAGGTCAGTTCCTGTTCCATAAAGTTTTGCATCATTTCCTTTGGGAGCATATAGTGCATCACTTGTTCCCAGATTCTTGGCATAGCCTACGAAGATTCCCGGCTTCCATTTCTGTCCGTAGACAACGTTGAACCAAGAGCTGGAGAAACGTATCGGAGTATATTCTTGTTCTCCCGTTTGTTCGTTGACAGACTTGATCCCGAATCCACCCAAACCGGAAGCTTGTGTCAGATTGGATCCTAATACACTCTTCGCAGCGATGAACCAGTCTTTGTTGGTGTATTTCACATGAGCTTCGTATGAAAGAGTTGTGATGCGTTCGTCTACCTTGTATTTATCTGTATTTACTATAGACTCCGTACGTGGTTTCAATGATAACAACTCAATGCCTACGCCGGCCAGCAAACCGCCATTCTTATAATCAGCTCCGACATAAAATTCGGGAATACAGCTTTGCTTCAGATACTTATGTGTTTTCCCTTCCGGTCCTTGTGAAGTATATTGTGATTGCCACACTGCGGCTCCGGTAAGTTGGAAATTCTTGTTTGTATAGCGATAACGAATTTGTGGCGCACGGCTGAAGGGCTGAAACGGTGCTCCTACGGAGAGATTAAGAATCTGCGGAGACACATCTCCGAATAAGGGATGCCAGTTCTGTCCGAGTAATAAAGTTGATTTTCCCCAATCCAGATTCAAATAAGCATGACGAAGGCGAATGACCGAATAAGAAGTGCCTGTGCCGCGGAAGTCGACTTCTACTTTGGCAGATGTCTTGGCTGTTCCCAGTTTTGGACCGGCAACGTCTACTCCAAGGCGCGAATATAAAGTATAGAAGTTACTGTTGGGTGTTGAGTTCAAATCGTTCCCCTCCGGATCACGCACTTTGTCTTTTGGATACATATAAAACAATCCGTCTACGGTTTCTTCGTTAGCACGACTATTATAATAGAAGTCAGTACGAATCTGTCCATAGAATTTGAACTTGAAATCCTGCATTTGTGCGAAACTGCCTGATACGGTTATCAGACAAAGAAAGATTAGAATGTATTTTTTCATAATGTGCATGTTTGTAAACGGGCGCAAAATTACGTAAAATTACTGGTTATCAGTTCATCGTTGATTAAAAAAGACAAGGATTGCCTGATTATATTTGTTGAGACTTGTGCTTTTATGAATTGCTTTCAGTAATTTTCTGTCTGCTTGCGGCATTAAATATTCCCAGAAAGTTTTCATTTTGTTCAGAAGTTGTTCGTCTCCTCCTTCCAACTGTTCTGCATATTGATTGTATACGCATTTGTGCATAGATTGCAATTTTTCTCTCATTTCATCGAACTCGAGTGCACGGTTTTGTCTATACTCCAAAGCTAATGCCGGGTTGGCAAGTAATCCCCGTCCTATCATCATTCCGGCTAGTCCGGGAAACTGTTCCTGAATGCGGTGAATATCTTCTACACTATTGATATCTCCATTATAGATGAGCGGATGCTTGCAGGCATTCTGAAAAGCCTCAAACGCTTTAAGGTCAACTTCTCCTTTGTATTGCTGTTTTCCCAAGCGGGGGTGCATAACCACTTGTCGCAAGGGTAGCTCATTGATAATCGGAGCCAGTTTCAGACATTCTTCCGGATCTTCCCAGCCCAACCTCATTTTGATGGAGAAACTTATTTGCGGATATTCTGTAATCAGGCTAAGTAACGCCTGAACTTCTTCGGGATAAGGAAGAATGCCGGAACCATTGTGGCGTTTAGCCAGCATGGGAAAAGGACATCCCATATTGATGTCGACTTCCTTATATCCCTTTTCAATGAATAGGGATAAGATTTTTTCTGCTTTTTCAAAAGAAGGGGCTATCAGTTGGGGAATCAGATGGGCTACCTGATTATTCCCGGGTTCGATTCCTCGCACATCTCTATGGCGGAATCCGCCTTTTTCGAGTCGTACAAATGGGGTATAATAAGTATCTATACCTCCGAAGCAGGCAGCATGAGCATTACGGTAAAACACTTCGGTGTAACCTTGTAATGGGGCAAAATGAATAGGAAGAGTCTTTGGCATTATTTTTATTTTTGTGCAAAGATACAGAAAAAGTAAAAGAGAGGAACCTCGCGGTCCCTCTCTTTCTGATGTTAAATTGATTAAAGTCTGATTTTTATAAACGTTTTCTATGATTGAAGGTTAGAAAAATTGGGGGATATATTTTTATTCTACAACGTTTATAGTCAGTTCACGTACTACTTGACCACCTTGATGGACGTAGTTTGCATTGTTGGCTACGAAAGTAGCGGTATATGTACCGGCCTCTTCATAGGTATGTGAGTATATCTCCAACGATTGCGAGATATTCTTGATAGCTACACCAGCGTCAGGATCGCAGGAACCGTTAAGGAGGATGGAATTGGAGATAAGCCAAGTATCTCCTTTTGTATACCCTGCTGCTCCGCCACTGGTTACGAAATCGCTTGGCTGGCTAATTCTCCAGAAATAAGGAATATTACCGTCTACAGTAGCATATGCTATTTTATCTGCATATTCTGCGCTTTTCATCTCTTCAAGTGTGAGGTTTTTATTTCCTAATGCTTCCTTCAATTTGGTAAGATGAGTGTTGTTTTTTGAAAGATCATCTAAATTGTAGGTTACATTTAAAGCCGAGAATTCGAAGTTCTTTGCATTAATTGTGGTTGATTTTCCATTGTTGAACTCCAGATTAAGCTGTAAGCCTTTAATATGTATTACAGGCATTGTGCTGCTATTATCAAGAGGGTTGAGGCGGAAAGCAATGCTGATTTCTTTACCCAAGTAAGATATTAAAGGACAAGAATAGTCTTTAGTATCTTTGGTTGCTTTAGGAAGCTCATCTTGGCTGACAAGTTCTGTCCATTCGCAATTAGTAACTGCTTCTTTGTCTTTTTCCACATTGTTGCCACTAATTCCTTCGAATTGATCGGATATTAATATGTGAGTAGAACCTTCGATGGTTTTCGCACTACCATAGTCATATACTACGGAGAAGTTGATTTCACATTTTTCTACGTCTTCCGGTTGCATTTCAATTCTGTTCCGGTGTTTGTATTCGTGCCCTATCTCACCGCTGAAGAAACTGATAAAATCAGGGTCACCATCGAAGCTGAACGTTACAGGGTTTCCTTTCTTTACAGTCACAGTTTTGCCATCGAAGCTGACATTGCTGTCTGTCACCACACCCACTTCCATTGCTGTTTCTTCTTTTAATTCCTTGTCGCATGAAGCCAGGGATAGTCCGGCAAAAGCGATAGTCATCAAACTTTTATATATTATTTTCATGTCCTTTTCTTTTTAAAGTTATTAAGAGAATTACCAACCCGGATTATTCGTCTTGATAGCACCGTTTGATCCTATTTCATTGGCAGGAATCGGGAAATAGTTGTAAGACTTCGGAATATTGAAGTAAGTATATACATTGATTCCGAATTTCCAGGATTCGTCAGCCTGTGCCTTGTCCACTTGTTCCTGCATCAGTTTGTAATAGTCTCCCCAACGGATCAGGTCGAAACGACGTGTGTACTCGAAACAGAGTTCCATTGCACGTTCGTCTTTGATAGCTTTGCGGAAGCTCTCTTCATCCAGATTTGCTGCAAGTTTTTTGATTCCTGCACGTTCTCTTACTGCATTGATACATTCATACGCCAAATCATTGGGACCATGGTTGACTTCATTTTCTGCCTCTGCAATCATTAGCAGAATGTCAGAGTAACGGAGAAGAGGGAAGTTGATGGAAGTATCGTTTTTACTCTTCTTGTCTGCTTCATATTCTCTACGATATTTGGCGGCAGCCCTGTTGCGGTTCTTATTGGCATCGTTCTTCGATTCACGATCACCGTAAGTAGACCCCGGCTCTGTTTTACCATAGCTGAAGGATTTATCCCAGTATTGTTGTTCCACTTCATCTCTTTTTCCCTTTACAAATTCACGACCGTCTACCGGAGTACCTTCTCCTGCTGACTGGGTGTAAGTGAATGGAGCGATATTCCAGTTGCAACGGTCAATGTCATCGTTTGCTTCATACAATTCCAGCAGTTTAGGAGTATTCCAGATAAAAGCGTATGCATAGCCCGGATCACCTTTACCGGTGATGGATGCTTTGGAAGAAAGGTCCTTACCCTGAATGCCGATAATATTACCGATTCTACCTTCTGCACGTACATCCGTTGAACGGTTACCTGTAAATTCTACTTCCCAAATACTTTCATTAGCCTTGGCACCATCCTTATTGAGAGCAGTGTTATACTTATCAGAACAAATGTCGATAAAGAAGTCCCAATATTTGGCAGTCAGTGAATGACCCTCATTCTTAACTAACTGTGCATAGTAACTTGCTTTTTTGAAATATTCTGTAATCTCGGCACTAGTCGTGTTGTTGGCTAAACCCACTTCCTTGTCACGTTTAGGCTCACCGGCCCGGAACATATATACACGCGCCAACATTCCCCAAGCAGCCGATTTAGAAACACGTCCCGGTAAATAGTTCAAATCTTGAGCAGATTTGAGATCCTCGGCAGAACCATACATCTCTTTGATGATAAAGTCGTAAATCGTCTGTTTGTCCGTACGTGGAATGGAGAGGTTATAGGCATCTTCTGTAGAAGTAGTCTTGAAAGGTACATCTCCCCAACATTCTACCAAAGTAAAATAATAGAATGCGCGTAAGAAACGGGCTTCGGCTTTGTACTGCTTGCGGGTATCGTCGTTCATATCGGGCACTGCATCAATATTTTCCAGGAAAATATTGGCTCTGTTGATGCCGGAGTATAATGTGTACCACAATGCTGCAACGGCCGGATCACTTGTATTGGCATTGTTACAGATCAACCCACTTTTGTTAGGTCCGCGGTTGGCACCACCATAGTGTCCCAGATCGTCACCTCCTACAAGGTATAAGAATTCATTTCCGTAGAAGGAACTTTGTCCCAGAATGGCATAGGTTCCTGTTAGCCAAGAGGTAGCGTCCGCTTCATTTTTGAAGAAGTTTTCAGGAGTGGTGTATGTCGGGTCTTTTTCCAGGAAATCGCAGGAAGTCAGGTTAAGTCCGACAAGAAGTGATATGATGATTATTTTTATTGTTTTCATATACGTAATTGTTTGAAGGATGATTGATTAGAAACCTAAGTTTATACCAAAACTGATAGAGTAGGCTCTCGGATAAGCGGAGAAGTCCAGTCCCGGAGTCAGTGCGCCTTCACGGATAGATACTTCCGGGTCGTAACCGGAATACCCTGTACATGTCCATAGATTCTGACCGGCAACGAATACGCGTGCATTGTCTATCTTCCATTTTTTGGTCAGTTGTTTCGGCAGTGTATATCCTAAAGATACGGTCTTCAGACGAAGGAACGAACCATCTTCGATAATACGTGTAGAGAACACTTTGTTAGAACCGGAGTCGGTAGCTCTCGGAATATTACTTTCCGGATTTTCCGGTGTCCAGCGGTCTGCGTAACTTGCGTATTGGTTCAAGTCACGTGTTTTATTGCTGTTCTCGAAGAACAGGCGGTTGGCATTCAATACATCGTTTCCATACGACCATTGGAAGAAGATGCTCAAGTCAAATCCTTTGTATTCGAAATTGTTGGTAAATCCACCCGTATGTTTCGGCATACCGTTACCGATCATAGTACGGTCGTTATCGTCGATGATACCGTCACCATTTAGGTCTGCGTATTTCGGCATACCCGGTTGTGTATTACTTTCGGAAGAGAAATACGGAACATTGCGTTTCAGTGTATATGTATCACCCACTTTGTCGAAATCTTCGTATTTGTATGTACCTTCGTAGATGAATCCGTACATCATTCCCATCGGATAACCCACTTTGGCAATGTAGCTGTATTGGGAGTTATAGTTCTGGTCAAATTTGGCTGCACTCAATAGAGAAGATTGGTTTTCGGCCAGTTCTAATACTTTGTTCTTGTTGAATGCAATATTAAAGTTAGTAGTCCATGAGAAATGACGGTTCTTGATATTGGTCGTGTTCAATGTGAACTCGATACCTTGATTGCGTACCTTTCCTACATTCTTCATGGCACTGAAATAACCGGAAGAGGTGGGGAGTGCAGTATTCAGCAACAGGTCACGAGTCGTTTTACGATACCAATCTACGGTTAATCCGATGCGTTCGTCCAGGAAGCCTAAGTCCAGCCCCAGGTTCCACTGTTCGGTAGTCTCCCATTTCAGTTTTCTGTTTCTTAAGGAAGTGGGCACTGTACCTACACTTGTCAGACTATTTTCGAACGGATATACGCCACTGGGGAGGCTACCGATCGAAATAAAGTCTCCGACTTTATCCTTCAATATCTGATATAAAGCATACGTATCATACTCGCCTACACGGTTGTTACCGGTCAATCCCCAGCTTGCTCTTAATTTACCTGAAGAAACAACAGACTTCAATGGTTTCATAAAATCTTCCTCCATGAATCCCCATGCCAATGAACCGGAAGGGAAGTAGCCGAAACGGTTATCACCACGGAACTTGGAAGAACCGTCGGAACGGAAAGAAACCGTTGCATAATACAATGATTTATAGTTATAGTTCAAACGTCCCAGGAAAGAAAGCATAGACCAGGAACTCTTTAATGATTTAGTCGTACTGGGAGTTCCTTCACTCATTCCCGCCATGCCGAGTGCTTCGTTCGGAATCTGTACCGTTTTGTATGAATAGTATTCATAGTCGGAATTCTGCAGGGTTACACCTACCATGCTATTGAAGAAATGCTTCCGTTTGATATTGCTCTGATAGGTCAGAATATTTTCATTCAACCATGTTGCACGTTGAGAATGGTAGATTTCTGCATTTACCTTATCGGATGATTTCGGATTACCATAACGGGTCTTCGAGTTGTTGAATGTTTCCCCTTTGCGGGTATCGAATGTGTAACCGCCTGAAACTTTCAACTTCAATCCTTTGATAAATTCATATTCTGCAAATCCGTTGAACTGAATGTAGTTCGCATACGTCTTGCGATATTCGTTTTTCAAGGACATGATAGGATTGAAACGATAATCGTTGGTATTGTTTATCGCGTCGTCCATGATGTTATCCATCAATGAGTTTAATGGTCTGTCCGGTTCGGTCACGGGGCGATATCCCCATACACTATAGAACAGGTTATTCATACCACTGTATGAGTTCTGGGAAGGAGAACCACCAGTGGTTGTAGTGCTTGAATAGTTGGTTGTCAGATAGATTTTCAGTTTCTTCTTTTGGATGGTAGTACCCATACGGCCTTGTACACGTTTGTAGTTTGATTCCAATAAGATACCGTCCTGGTCATAATAAGATAAAGAAGCATTGTAGCGAACTCCTTCCGAACCACCGGTCAGGCTGACATTGTGGCTTTGCATCCATGCGCTGCGGAAGATTTCATCCTGCCAGTTATATTGCGGGATATTCCTATAATCTTCCAGTCCCCATTTCTTACCGTCATAATTCATGAAGTAGGTAGTTTCCATATCTTTGGGACTACGTTCTGCCTGTAGTTTGACGAACTCGTATGCATCCATCATCGGAATCGTTTTGGTGATATGCTGAATACCGAAACTTCCGTCATATTTAATTTTAGGCTGACCGATTGTGCCTTTCTTGGTTGTAATCATCACGACACCGTTGGCACCACGGGCACCGTAGATAGCGGTAGCAGAGGCATCCTTCAGGAAATCGAGTGACTCGATATCGTTCTGATTGATGGCTGCGGCTATGGAAGGATCTTCCACCGGGAAACCGTCAATGACATAAAGAGGAGAGTTGTCCTGTGTCAAAGAGTTGTTACCACGGATGACGATGTTCATCTGTCCGCCCGGCATACCTTCGCCCGAACTTACGTTGACACCGGCAATACGTCCGCCTAATGTCTCGCCGAAAGAAGCAGTCGGAGTGCTAAGCAGTTCTGCCATGCTGGCTTTGGCAACAGAACCCGTCAGGTCTCTCTTGCGTATTTCCTGATAGCCGACTACTACCACTTCGTCCAATGTCTTTGTATCTTCCTTCAATGTGATAACCATTGGCTTTTGAGTGTCCGCCTTTATTTCTACAGTGACATAACCAATGAAAGAAATAACCAATATTGAATTCTTATTGGGTACGTTAAAAGCAAATTTACCATCAAGGTCAGTGATTGTTCCTTGTGAAGTACCTTGTACCTGAACACTGGCTCCCGGCACTCCTTCTCCTAAGTTGTCCTTCACTGTACCTTTAACAAGTACCTGTGCAAGTACAAAAGAAACAGAAAATAAGATCAGTCCGATGGAGGAGAGCATCCTTTTTCTAGTTTGAGTGGATAAATGTTTTTTCATATATTAAAAATTAAGTGATTTTATTGAATCTACGCTTGCAAAGATAGACGGATTGAATATTCTAATATGGATAGAATTATTCAAGATTGGTGCAAAATCATACAATTTTTCTGTTCTCATAAACTATTTCTCTTTTATGGATTCTAGTAATTCGGATAACTCTTTCACTATGTCGGGATGTTGTTTTGATACATTCGTTTTCTCCGATGGATCGGAGGATAAATCGTAAAGTTGAGGCTGTTTGTCGTTGCCTAACTCCATTTTCGTCCAATGTTCGATGGCGGGGCCGTCGCTCGGTTCGATGTATTTCCATTGACCTTTTATGATGGCAAGTGTGTTATTGAGATTCTGTTGAACGACATACTCACGGTTTGTATTATTTTTGCCGAGGAGAACGTTCAGATGTTCCTGACTGTCGGGGGCAGCTCCTTTGCGTAAAGGTTGGTCCAAAAGTGAGGCGAGCGATGCATACACATCTATTTGAGAGAAAAGAGCTTGTTGCTTGTTCGGCTTCACCCGGGCAGGCCAACGGACAATAAATGGAACGCGTGTACCCGCTTCGTAAGCACTGTATTTCCCACCACGGTAGATACCCATCGGAGTATGTCCGTTGAGAAGTTCGTAAGCTTGGTCTTGATAGCCGTCGTCGATAACAGGACCGTTATCGCTGGTAAAGATCAGGATAGTGTTGTCTGCGATGTGGAGGCTGTCCAGTGTGTGCATGATTTCACCGATAGTCCAGTCCAGTTGCAGGATGACGTCGCCACGAGTGCCGAGTCCGCTTTTGCCTGCGAAACGTGGGTGGGGGATGCGCGGTACATGTACGTCTTGCGTACCCATATATAAGAAGAAGGGTTCTTCCTGATGGGATGCAATGAAATTCTTAGCCTTATGGGTGATGATATCGGCTATGTCTTCATCTTTCCAAAGGGCGGATTTTCCTCCGGTCATCCAGCCGATACGGGGAATGCCGTTGATAATTGTATTGTTGTGTCCCTGGCTGGGTTTTAAAGTGACGAGCTCCGGGTTCTCTTCTCCCGTAGGCCAGTCGCCGACTTTGTGGTCGTAACTTACGGTGATAGGATCATTGGGGTCAAGTCCTACGACATGTCCGTTTTCTACAAATACACAAGGTACACGGTCTACGGTAGCCGGAATAATAAATTCGTAGTCAAAACCGATGCTTTGTGCATTAGGGGTAATCCGGTTGTTAAAGTCGGTTCCACCTTTCGGACCGAGTCCCAGATGCCATTTGCCTACTGCACCGGTTGCGTATCCTGCATCTTTCAGCATATCTGCCATGGTGACGCAGGTAGTGTCGATAATGAGTTCAGAGTTGCCGGGAGCGATTCCTGTGTTTTCTTGTCTCCAGGGGTACATACCTGTCAGGAGTCCGAAACGGGAAGGAGTGCTGGTGGCAGAAGTTGCATAAGCATTGGTGAATTGTACTCCTTGTCCTGCCAACCGGTCGATGTTGGGAGTACTCACTTTCGTTGCTCCATAACAGCTTAAATCACCAATGCCGAGATCATCTGCAAATATATAAATAATGTTAGGCTTTTGGTTATTCTGCCCATTGCTCTTTTGGGGTGCATGACTGCATCCTGACAGCGTGACGATGCCGGACAATAGGGGAAGTAGACGCGAAACGTTTTTCATAATGCTGAATGTTTTAGGAAATAATGTAATGAACACAAAGATAAGCGATTGGAAGAAAAAGAATGAGTAGGAATGTACAAGTGAAGTACAAAATAGTACACTTAAGAAGTTACCTTCTTTATTCGGGCGAAGATGTCCGGACTAAGAAACCGTTTATATCATAAATTTAGGCACGGATTACACGGATTAACGCTGTTGTTTTCATACTCATCGTTTTTTAATCCGTGAAATCCGTGTGATCCGTGCCTAATAATATAAGATTATTTTGCAAGAGTGCTTGTATAGTTACCTGCTAATCTGTTTCTTCTCCGTCTCCTTCTTCTTCGCTCTCTTCTCCTTTACGATAAGCCAGCGGACTGACGTGATAAATCTCCTTGAAACATTTACTGAAATAGCGGGAGGAGGAGAACCCAATCCGGTCAGAGATCTCCGTGATATTCAGCTCCGGGTTATTCCTTAACATGACAGCGCCTTTTTTGAGACGTATGCTTAGGATGAAATCATTCGGGGTCTGGCCTGTAACTGCTTTCAGTTTAGTGAATAGGTTCGTACGTGCCATACCCATTTCGCGGGCGAAGATATTAACGTTGAAATCCGTATTGTCCAGATGGCGTTCGATAATGGCCATCGCGCGGTCGAGCATCTCCTTATCCATCGGGTTGGTAGCCAACATTTGGGCAAAAGCCTGTGGTTGTTTGCTGAACTTCTCTTGCAATAGCCGGCGGGAGTTAACCAGGTTATTGCAGCGGGAAATCAGAAGATTGGTATTAAACGGTTTCGTGATATAATCATCCGCACCAATCTTCAAACCTTCGATATTGTGCTCTATAGCAGTACGTGCAGTTAATAATACCACCGGAATATGGCAAGTGTTAAAGTCCGTCTTGATCTGTTTGCAAAGTTCCGTACCCGACATGCGTGGCATTACGACATCACTTAAAATGATGCTCGGCATATCCTTCTGTATCATTTCTAATGCTTCTACTCCGTCGGAAGCCGTACTGACTTGATAGAATGTTTCGAAAATACCGACTAACATCTGCTTGATAGATTCATTGTCTTCCACTATCAGCATTTTGGCGTCTTCGATGCGCTTGTTATCTTCTTCTTTCCATTCCGAATCAGGGATTATTTCTACTGAAGGAACAATAGTCTCTGTTTGCTGGATGGTTTCCGTATCATCTTTCGCTATTTGCTCTTCTGTGAAGTGTTCCTTGCCTAGTTTGAGGGTGATAATGAAACTGCTTCCTTTGCCCGGTTCGCTTTCTACCCGGATTGTGCCGTGATGAAGTTCCACAATTCCTTTCGTCAGTGCCAGTCCGATGCCTGTACCGGCTCCGGTATTCAGCGAGTTGAGATGTTCGGTCTGGTAGAAACGGTCGAATATCTTATCAATTTCGGCAGCGGCGATACCTGTACCGGTATCTTTTATTTCAATGATGACATGGTCTTTCTCCTGCGATACATTAATCGAAATCGTATCTTCGGCCTTGGTATGCTTCACTGCATTAGACAGCAGGTTGTTTATCACTTTCTGCATCTGTTTTTGGTCATACCATACTTCAATGTCATCCTTCTGTTTGTTGAACTTGAAGTTGATTTGTTTACTGCTCGCATATTCGAGGAAGAGCAGATAATTCTCATACAGGAAGTTAACCAGATTGTGCTGGCTAACTTTGATCTTCATGTGACCCTGTTCCTGTTTACGGAAATCAAGTAGTTCCGTAATCAGTTCCCGTAATTGGAGACTGTTCTTGTAGATTCCCAACACCTTATTATATATATTAGGCGTAAATGTCTGCACCTGCAACAAAGTTTCCACTTGTCCCACGATCAGCGTTAACGGTGTGCGGAATTCGTGCGAGATGTTAGTGAAGAAACGGAGTTTCGACTGGTTCAATGCTTCGAGGTCTTCAATATGCTTCTTTTCGTACTTCAAAGACTCACGGAGTTTGATGCGCGAATTATAGTTCTGAATAAGATACCATAACAGGCTGATAGTGACAATGGTATAAATCAGGTAAGCCCACCATGTCTCATACCATGAAGGGAGTACGATAATCAGCAGTCTGGCCTCTTTTATTCCTTCCCTCTGTGATTTGATGACAAGGGTATATTTACCCGGATTCAGGTTTGTATAAGTAATCAGCGTTTGCTTCCGGTAAGTATGGTTCCATTCGTCTGAGAAACCCTCCAGGCGATAGAGAATTTCATCTCTGTTGGCAGGGATGAAGTTGGAAGTGGCATATTCGATGCTAAACATCGATTGATTCGCTTTCAGACTGATTTCCGGAGTATGACAGATCGACTGTTCCAGGATGCCGCTTTCATCTCCCGGAACTACTTCTTTTCCGTTGACAAACAGGCGGGAAAGAATGATATTATATGATTTGGGAGTGAAATGTAATTTTTTCTCCCAGAAAGAAATCATTCCCTGAATACCGCCAAGGAATACTTCTCCGTCATGTGTCACAAATAGTGCGTTTTCATTGACGGCAGTCAACGGGAATCCATTCTCCGTACCGTAATTATAGAATTTCTTGCTTGGATAGTTGAACTGTGAGAATCCCTGATTGGTAATCAGCAATAAGTCTCCTTTCTGTATGGACGATTCGCATACTTCGTAGATACAGTCGCTGGATAAACCATCTGTCTGTACATCGAAGTTTTCAAAGTCATCACTTGCCTTACGGTAACGGTCGAGACCGCTTCCGGAGGTGCAGAACCACAGATTACCGTTACTGTCCTGCATGATACTGTTGATATTATTGTTGCTAAGACTGTTCGGATTAGCGGGATTGTGTGGATAATTAGTAAGTTTACCGCTGTCGAACCGGTAAGAATAAACACCCTCCCCGGTAGCCGCAATCCACAATGTACCGTCTTTATCAATGCAAAGACTGGCTACCATGCCAATACCTCTTCCTTCTTTAGTCTCTTTGAAGAGCTGTTGGCAAGCGCCTGTTGCCGGATTGAAAAGACAAACACCGTTTTGTGTGGCGACAACCAGCTTGTCCTTATAAGGTACAATGTCTCGGACGATATCCGAAGGTAGTGAGGTTGGGTCTCCGGCTTTCATTCGGTAGACTGTGAAACGGTTAGTACGCAGGTCGAGTTTGTTCAATCCTCCCAAGTGTGTACCTATCCACATGATTTCATTAGTCCGGTCGTAGTAGATTGCTTTGACATTGTTATGGGAAATGCTATTTTTGCCCTCTTCGTGGCGATACCACCGATAGGTGTTATCCTTCCGGTTATACACATTCACGCCGCCGCCTTCGGTACAAATCCACAGGTTTCCGTCCTTATCTTCAGTCATTCTACCGACGATCAGACTACTTAGACCTTCTTTCTCTGTATCTCCGGTTTTGTAACGGGTATAGATTTCATATTCTGGATTGAAATAGTTGACACCTCCGAAATAAGTACCCAGCCAAATTGTTCCTTGTTCATCTTTGACGATGCACCAGATGGAGGAGTGGGTAAGTCCGTCGGGTTTGTTCGCGTTGGCAGTGTAAAGTTGGAATTTACCTGTGCTCTTTTCATAGCGATTTAACCCGTGAAAGGTTCCTATCCACAGATTTCCTGCATTATCTTCACAGCAACTCCTTACGAAGTCAGCACAAATACTGTTTGGATTTTTGGGATCATGACGGAAGTTCTCGATGGTACCGTCTGTTTTTATCCGGTAGAGTCCTTCTTCCCAAGTACAGATCCATAATTCTTTAGACGAATCTTCGTAAATACTCGCAATATTACCTCTTGTGACGGGTTGGGAAATCTTTTTGTCTCCCGATAAACAGTAAAGTCCGTTACTGGTAGTTCCCATCCACAGATTTTTCTTTTCGTCCAGGTGGAGACAGGAGAGGGTGATATCTTTTCCGGCAAGATGATAGTAGAGATCGAAGTTTCCGGTACTTTCATTATATACAAACACTTCTTCTCTTTTCCCGATATATAATTTCTCGTTGAAATAAATAGCATCCACATTGCCTTGCAGCAACGTTTTGAATCTTTGTGTGGTCAGATCGAACTCTGCTACCCCGTCCGTACAGAGCAGGTATACCTTCCCGTTTTTGTTTCCGGTGATACGCAGCACTGTATTGCTGAACAAACTGTTCGGATCGTTTTTATTAAGTTTGAAACTTTTGATATCGTTACCGTTATACCGGTTCAGTCCTTCACGCGTGCCGATCCATATAATTCCCCGTTCATCAATATAAAGGCTATTGACAGAAAATTGGGAGAGTCCGTCGTCCGTGGTCAAGTGGCTAAAAGTGATGTTTTGACCTTGTGTGCGGACTCCAGCTACGCTTAAAAATAGCAGAAATAAAAGAATTACTTTTCTCACTAATTTATTTTTTAAGGTGTTTACATCTATGCAAATATATTGTTTTTATTCGATTTCAGTGAATCTTATTAGAAGAAAGTAACTATAAAACACCGGAAGAGAATTCTATTTAACAGAATTACTCTTCCGGTTTCTAACCTAACTAACCTCTTGTTATAGTGTTTGTGCCTGTTTCGTTTTTATCAGTTCAGATTATTACCACACTACATACTGATTGAAAAAACGAGTACTTTCAGCAATCCATGAGTCCATGTTCTCATAAGCTGCAAAGTGTCCTGATGTAGGGTAACATATCCAGCGTTTAGGTGTACGGATGTGATTGTATGCTGCAAAATTTGTATGTGGTGGTGTAATGTTGTCCTGAAGTCCGAATCCCATTAATACTGGGCATTTGATCCATCCGGTCAGATTCTTCAAGTCAAAGTAAGTTAGTAATGAGAATATTTTATCTTTGTCAATATTCTGCCGGGCAGCTCCTTCGAATACCAAGTTGGCAGGCCAGTGAACCAAACGGAAATAATCGGGATAGTCTGACAGAAAGGGTACGATAGGCGCAGCTGCGGAAATACGATGGTCGAGTGACGCTGCTGCTAATGTGAGCGCTCCACCTTGCGAAATACCTGTAGCAAAAAGGTTTTGTCCGTCAAAGCATGGCTGAGCAAAAATAAAATCAATACTGCGGACTGTATCAGCAAAAGCACCTCTGTAATAGTAATGTTTGGGTGAATCCAGTCCGAAAGCAATCCACTCACCAAAGCGGTTATAAGGTTTGTTGAGGCCTTGTCCACGGGGTGGAATGACCAAGATACACCAACCGGGATAGTCGTCGGGACTGGGAATCCAGGTGACGGCATCATAACCTTGATAAACCACTACGGCCGGATGACTCTGACCATCTGTAGGGACTGCCCAATACCCCCGTAAGATTTCTCCTTCAAGCGAGCGCATTTCTACTTCGTAAACATCACGCTCTGGCTTCGAAGATTCAGGTAGACGTGTCATTTTATAGGCAGGGTGTACACGTTTAAGTTCGGTGATGGTTTTATTCCAAAATCTTTTTAAGTTAGGGGGACCATCCGGTTTGGATAAAATCTGTTCGGCTTCGTATCCAAAGAAGAAATGTTTCAGAGTGTCGGTGCCGGCAATGAAACAAGCCTGGTAAAACCCGGGAGTGAGATTCGTGAGACTGACTGGTGCACGACTGCGAAAGCCTCCACCGGGAGCCATCGAATCTGTTCCGAAAGAGTAGGTTATAAAGGTAGACGATACAGCATTGCCGAAATCTGTTGCAATGTCCATACGTATCCTATCCGAAAAACTTGACTGTGCAGATGTCAATTCCAGCATGAAGCGTACTGGATGTTCGTTATCGAACATCCAGTTTTGCTCAACAGGAATATTGAGATTTATGGTCTCCTGTGTATAACTTTTTATTGAGTATCCGGTCAGGAGTATAATGATGTATATCCACTTTTGCATCCTGTTAATCATTGTAATTACTCTTTGATATAAAACGTAATCAGCACTCCTTTATGATCGCTTGGCCACTGATTGTTTACGGGCGGAATGATTGGATCTTTGGTTTGTTCTTCTATTCTTTGTCCGCGTACAATAGAGCCTGTTGGACCTACTATCTGGGCACTTTTTATTTGTAGATTTTTATTTGGATAATAGTAAACGAAATCAATTCGTTCGCGTTCATCTGCCTCCGGTGCCCATGAGAGATTCTCTGGAATGACAGATTTATTGTCTGCAGGGAAAGTGAATCCCGGACATTTCACCGGATCGGGATGAATTACCCGGTAGGCATCTTTATATCCCCGTTGAACCAACAATTTGGAAGTTCCCCAATTGACGATACATCCGCGATGATCGAATAGATCTTTTGTATCGGCCTGCCAATCCAGATAAGAAGGCTCATTCAGATCTCCGGCAAAAAACACGAGTGCTCCTTGCTCTAGCTCTTTGGCAGCGTTGTTGATAAAAGCTTGGGCGGATTCTATACGGTCTGATTCTTCGCAGACAGCAAGTATCTTGTTTACATCAGTGATAGGAGCCGGAAGTTTATCCCAATTAACGCTACCGTCATTGTATCCCCGGGGATAGTAACAGGTGTAGTAACGATACTCTGAATGTGCCGGGTAAACGGCCACTCGTTTCCCATTGACATCCAGAATCGCTTTGAACATCCATTTGTTGATGCGTTCTGTCTCTTTGATCGGATATTTTGATATGACCGCTCTTCCGTCTATTCGTGCATCGTAATAGATGAGTCCCTTATCTTTAAGCCCTTGCATTAGTTTAGGCATCACGGGATCGTCTTGTGGACCTTTATATAATTCGCAAAATGTAGCAATGTCTGGCTGTAGGGTAGCAATCTGTTCTATCAGATATTCCGGAGCATGCTCCACCTTGGTACACTCCACCCATAAGTTGAGTTGAAGGAACTTAATCTCTGTTTTCTTTCCTGTTTCTTCTTCCGGTACAGATGCTTCCGTATCGGTTTTAGAACATGCAGTGATAACAGGAAGTATGGCAATAATAATAGTTAATAACCACTTTTGCATAATCTGTATTTTTTAGATTTGATTACCAGCCCGGATTCTGACAGTTAGTTCCTGAAGCATTCTGTAACCGGATTGCTTCGTCACCCGGTATTGGATATAATAGGAATTTTTCACTATATGCTTTTCGGTTATTATCTACTACAAAACGGGAGTAACTTCCATCTGAGTTTGCTTTCATTCCGGTGATTACTTTATCTGTTTGATCCAGTATCTTCCAACGGCGTACATCAAAGAAGCGGTGTTCTTCAAAAGCAAGTTCTACGCGTCTTTCGTTCCTGATTCGCAGACGAAACTGATCACAGGATAATCCGTAAGGAATGCCTGGCATACCTACTCTGGAACGTACTGCATTGACTGCGTCTACCGCATCATTGGGTACAGTTCCGGTAGTGGATGCTTCATTAGCTGCCTCTGCATAATTCAAATATAATTCAGCCAGGCGGAACTCTTTGAAGTAGCCATCCAGATTGCCGGAACGTCCGGATTTATAATGCGAGAACTTACGTGTATAATAGCCGGTACAGGTGTAACGTGCATTACTGGGATCAAGTGCACAGTTTCCTCCTGTCTTGGTTGAGAGTAGTGCACCGGTTTCCAGGTTTAGTTTGGAACCATCATAATAAATAGAAGCTTTAAGACGCGGATCACGGTTCTCATACGGTTTGGCTTGATTGTAGAGACCTTGAACAGCCGAATTCAAGTTAGGCTGCAGATGATTGGCATCTAGATAAGGGCTCTCTAAATTGAGCAGAGGATAAGATTCTGTCATGTCACCGTTCACAACTTCATAGGCATCAAGTAGCTCTTGCGACGGACACGCACCGGCATCTGTCTGCCCGTCGGTAGTTGGCAGGCCAGCATAATTCCACATATACATCTGTCCAACTTCCATAATGGTTTCTTTGTCATTAACTACTGGCAAGTCAGTGCGCGAATAGAAATACACATCATAAGGAGAATAACCAGCTGTAGCATTCGGCTGTTTCTTATAAAGTTCATAATTGTTCGCCAGACAGTCATCCAGAGATTTTTTAGTAATTTCTGCGGCTTCTGTCCAAGTGATTGTTCCGTCATTGTACAGAGGGCTGGCTGCATAGAGTGATATCTGCGAACGGATGGCTGCACAGATGGCTTTTGTCATAACGTGACGGTAGTTCTCCTTATCTAATGAACGCCATCCCCATTCTTCAACAGTGGGAATATCAATAGCAGCCTGACAATCAGCCAATATTTGGCGGGCACACTCGCCAAATGTACCTCTCTTAACCTTGGTATAATCGTAGTCGGGAGTTGTTATGATAGGAACACCTCCATAACGTTTCACCAATTGAAGATAATAGAAAGCACGTAATGTAAGTACCTGTGCCTTGAAACTGTTACGTATATCTTCCGAGTAGACATTGGCAGTAGGGATATTGGCAAGAAAGATATTACAGGCACGAATCCCTTGATAATAATAATTGTAGTTTTCCGGATTGCCTTCGATGCCCTCCAGCGGATTGCTGAAGGGAGATAATTGTCCTTCATTCCATTTGCGGGTAACTCCGTTCTGTAGTTCCCAGGAATCTTTGGCTTCATCCGTACAACCAGCTAGCATGGTATAGTTATAGTTCATCCCGTAATTCAGAATCCATCCATAACATTGATTCATATAAGTATACGTTTTACGGTTCGTGGTAAACAAATCGCTGTAATCCGTACGGCCGTCCGGATGATCTTCAATTTCAGTACATCCTATGAATGAGGATAATATGAGCAAGGAGAATACTCCTGATATGATTTTATTTATTTTCATAACTTCAGTCTTTAGAAATTCAGGTTAAGTCCTATGTTAAATGTTCTGTAAATGGGGTATACAGAGTAGGAATATTGTTCCGGGTCCAGATTATCGAACTTGAGAGATGAGGTGGTCAACAAATTGGCTCCGCTGATATAGAATCTCATTTTCTCCAGTTTCAGCTTACTGCTCCAACGTTTAGGAAGTGTATAACCTAATACTACATTCTTCAATCTCATATAGTTATTTTTGGAATAGAAGAATTCATTCGATTGGAGACTTGAAGAGCTTCCTGTGGTCAAAGCCGGATAGCTGATTTTTTCATTTGCCGCATAGCGATCTGCTGTCCAGGCATTACGGTGCAGGTCTGTGTACACTCCTTGGTAAGCATTATCGAAGATACCGCATCCACTGTAATAGGCTGCTGTACCTGATACACCTTGTAACTGAACATACAAGTCAAAGTTTTTGTATTCCAGTTGAATAGAACCACCATAAGAAAGTGTAGGTAGTGTCTGGGCTTTGTCCATCGGTGCCTGGTCACGCTCATCTATATTTCCGTCGTTATTTAAGTCTTTGTAAATGAAATCACCTGGGCGCGGAGAAGCACCAGAGAATCGCAGACCGCTTTTATCTATTTCCTCCTGGCTATTATAGTAGCCGTTTCCGTTGGAATAGTCAATCAGATATCCGAACTGTTGTCCTGCAGAATAGCCGGTTTTACGATATGGATAGTAATATCCGCTGGCGGTACGGTTCAACTCTTTTATGTCAGTTACTTCATTTTTATTGTATCCCATATTCCCTCTGATAGTCATTCTTAATCCACATTTCAGATTCTTGATATAAGATAGTTCAAGATCAAATCCTTTGTTGTTCATCTTACCCAGATTTTCAAATGGCAGATTTTCACTGGCGATACCTTGTGCAGAAGATACACTGTTATTTTGGATAGCCATTTGGGTCTGTTTCACGTTCCAATAATCAAATGTGATACCTAGTGAGTTGAATAAGGTAATATCTATTCCGTAATTTTGCTGGAAAGATTCTTCATAATGGATATACGGATTACCTTGCATACCTTCTACAGTATGAAAGCCATAGTAGTTGCTTAGTAAGTAACCTGCATCTTTATAACGTACATCTGTAGCATACAGGAAACGGGTATCAGATATCTGGTCATTACCCAGCCAGCCGGCAGATGCGCGTATTTTGAGGAAGGACAACCAATCTGTGTCTTTCAGAAAACTTTCGTTGGATACCACCCAAGCGGCAGATATTGTCGGGAAGAATTTAAAGCGGTTACCTGGTTTGAACTGTTCTGTGCCATCATAGGTAAAGTCTCCCTGTATATAGTACCGTGAATCATAGCCGTATTTCACATGTCCCATTAATGACAAACGATCGTATGGGAGATCACCGTTTTTCATCATATTCTCATTGAAATAGCTGACAAATGCATCTACTTCATGTTTGCCTCCAAAAATACGATTATAGTTGATGAATCCTTGGAAGTTGATAAAGTAGCGCATATTAGCGGTCTTGCTTAAACTTAGAGGAAGAGTGGTGTGAGTACCGAAAAGTCCGCTGCCATTGGCTGCATAACGTGCGTAGTCGGTAGAACCATAGATTGTTCCGTCATAGTTTGCTTCATAACCTACTATTCCTTTTACGCTCAATCCTTTAGTCAGGAATCCCAGATCCAGATTCATTCCATAAGCGACGTTCAGATTGATACCTGTTTGATGGCTATATCCGGAGCGGTTGATAAGTCCGTAAGTAGGATATTCATTGTATTCTGCAGTAATCACTTTTCCGTCTTCGGTGATAGGGCCAGGTACGGTGGGGGCCATCTGATAGATCGAATTCATGATATCTCCTGTCCCGTTGTATCCTTGATTCATCCGGTCGATAGTGACATTTGTGTTAAGGAAACAGTTTAGATAACGATGCAGAGTGACGTCCACATTAGCTAAAATGTTGAAGCGATGCAATTTGAGTGCAGGATTATAATTATCATTCTTCTCTGCATCAATCAGGCTGTTTTGGTGAAGATAACCGGCATTAACAAGGTATTTAACCCGGTTGTTACCTCCGCTGATATTTACGTTGTAACGTTGCATACTGGCTGCATCATTCATGAAAGTGTCATACCAGTCGTGTCCCGGCATAGTTCCATCTGTAAACCCGGCTATTTCATATAAAGAATAGAGTGGAGTGCCACCGTCATTGAGTAAGGCCTGGTTACGCATTTGTGCGTATTCACCGGTACTTACTATTTTAGGACGCTGGGTAGCCTGTTGTATGGAGAAGTCCATGTTCACATTTACTTTAGTACGTCCTATTTCGCCTCTTTTTGTAGTAATAAGAATTACTCCGGAAGAAGCTCGCGGACCATATAATGCTTTAGCTGCGGCATCTTTCAGAATACTGACAGATTCTACAGTGTTGGCATCGAGTGTATTCATATCGAATAATGGAGCCGGAATTCCATCGAGTACAACTAAAGGTGAATTACCGTTTATGGAATTCAGACCACGTATATACATCGTTGTTGCATCATCGGCTGGTGTGCTGGTGGATTGGATAGAAGTCAATCCTGCCAAGCGTCCGGTCAGCGTAGCTGAAAATCCGCTATTAGGTGTTTTAACTAACTCTTCTCCCTGAACGGTAGAGATTGCTCCTGTATAACCTCCTTTTCTCTCTTTCTGCAGCATGGCTACTTCGAGAGATGTATCCTGACCGGCGATGTCTGATATCAGACAAAACTCTACCGGTTTATTCAGAGTGAATTTCATTGTCTGGTTCCGATATCCCGGAATCTTACAAATGACCATACTGGCTCCCGACGGAATCTCCATGATGAATTTTCCGTCTTTATCACTGCTTGTGGTGTATTCGGGATTGTCCGGGACAGAAATGATTGCGCCGTCTAAAGGTTCGTTGCTCTCATTCCGCACCACACCGGATATAACTTCTTGCACTTGTGCCCGGCATACTTCATTGCCTGTGAACAGGCATACGATGCACAAAAATGTGATTATTCTGTTTTTCATATACATTCTGTTTTATGATTACCATCCTGCATTTTGCCACGTCTGTCCTGTCGTGCCTTCCAATACGGCTGCTTCATTGGCAGGGATAGGATATACGTGCCATTTCTTTTCATAACTCATTTTGCTCGGTTTGCTGCCGTCTGTTCCTAGATTGATTCTTTCATAAGAGAATGAGTTTCCATTTTTGGTGATTCTCATACCTGTGGTAAACTTCTCATTTTCCATATTCTCATTGGCGGGTGTCCAACGGCGGATATCGAAATATCTGTCTTCTTCACAAGCCAGCTCTATCTGGCGTTCGTGGCGTACCAATAAACGAGCTTCGTTCTTGTCGTTTGTCGACAGATCAACCGAAGGATCAAAACCTGCGCGATGACGGATTTCATTGATCCATTCCAGGCCTTCGGTAAGGTGTCCGCTTTCAATAGCGGCTTCGGCGGCATTCAGATAAATTTTGCCTAATCGGTAAAAACGGAAACGGCCATCATATCCAGCCACTCCGGCTGCCTTACAGTTACCGTTTACCATTCTTTTTCTCCAATAATAACCGGTACGTGTGTTCGTATTTCCACTTGTACGGATTTCGCTATTTCCTCCCACGTACGTTTCTACTACTGCCGGTTCCTTTCCTAACAGCACAGGACTGTTATTATAAAAAATTGTAGCCTGGAAACGAGGATCACGTCCCTTATAAGGGTTGGCTGGGTCATAACCGCTATTAGGGTTATAATTAGGTGACAGATGCTTCTCATCGTTATAAGGTTTCGATAAATCCAGTACAGGCTTTCCTGTTGCTAGCATATCATAGGCGTCTACTAATTCTTGGGAAGGAACAATAGTTAATTGAGCGTTTCCCAATACCGGAGCTCCGATAACGTCATACAAAGGATTGGTGTATGGGTCGGGCCAATAGCCTTCGGTACTTTGCCAGATTGTTTCTTTATCACTGGGATCTGTTCCGATATAGTTATTGAGCGTAAAGTACTCCATATAAGCATTGTTATAGTACTTTTCAGTATCCGTACATTTAGTATACAATTCATATCCATTGGCTTTCAGCTGTTCCAGACAGTCTTTGTTGATTGTGTAAGCCCATTCCCAAAGATCTTTGCCGCCATTGTTGTAAGTGCTGGCTGCGAATAGAGATGCTTCGGAACGGATAGCCATTGCGATACCTTTGGTCATTCTGATCTTCTCGTTGAGTGTTGTCAGTCGCCAAGGGAGGTTGCTGGATTGCAAAGCTATTTCGCAATCATCTACAATGAATCGGGCACAGTCTTCGAAAGTAGGACGTGATAGAGTTGAATAATCATAGTCTAACCCGTATGGCTCTTTCTCAATAGGCACAGGACCATACCATTTCAGTAACTCCATATAGAAATAAGCACGGAGTACATGAGCCTCTGCTACCCAACGGTCACGGTCGCTTTCGCTTGGTATGGCGGCGGTGGCTGCCCGTTGGAGGAATGTGTTGATAATACGGATTTGCCCCCAGTATAACTGCCAGTATCCTCCTTCTGAGTAGGTGTCACCCATATCTCTGCGAACGTCGAGATAGAAGTCGGTGGTGGTACAGTTGCCGGATGCGGCATGTGCAAAGCCGGCACCGGAACCATCCGTGCAATCCCACGCTTCATCACTAAGTGCTACGGGATAGTTGCTCCAGAAATGATATCGTAAACTCTTTTTAGGCAGATAGTCAAAGCAAGTACTGAAATAAGCTTTAGTCAGATCGGGATCTTGGAATACTTCGTCCAGTGATAATCTTCCGTCGGGAGCTACATCCAACGCTTCATTACAAGAACTGAATGTGAGCAAGGAAGCAAACATGCATATATAAATAAATCTTTTTTTCATATCGGTTTTGTTTTAGCCGTTAAAATGTAATATTTAAACCTACATTGTACGTACGCATTGTTGGATAGGCTGCCGGACTGTTTTGTTCGGGATCGAAGCTGTCAGTCTTCAGGTGAGTCCATGTATACAAGTTGTTACCACTTAAATAGAAACGTACATTGGAAGCACCGATTTTCTTGCTGATGCTTTCCGGTAATGTATATCCTACTTCTGCATTTTTCAGACGTATATATGAGGCATCCATGATAAAGAAGTCGTTGGGCTGCAAGCTCGGGCCGCCACTGCTGGACAGACGAGGATACGTAATCTTTTCGTGATTATTATAGCGTTCTTCGCTCCAACGTTCCATGTGCATCTTGTAAAAGTTGCCGCTGCTTTCATAAATACCGGCTCCTGAATAAGTCTTGCTGTATTGGCCTACTCCCTGCAACATGATAGAAACATCGAATCCTTTCCAGTTGGCAGATAAAGAGAAACCGTAGTTGATGCGAGGCAATAGGGAGGAATAGCCAATGGGAGCCTTGTCACGGTCATTGATGACACCGTCTCCGTTGAGATCTTTATAAATAAAGTCTCCGGGTTCCGGTGTTCCTACACCTTCATAAGTCAGTCCGCTCTTGGCAATACTCTCGTCGCTATAGAAGAATCCTGTGCCGTCACGCCCTTTTTCAGGATCATAGCTGTGGTCGATGATATATCCCCAGTTTTGTCCTAATGAGAAGCCGGTGGTGCGGGTGCGATAAGCATAATCCTTACCTAATAGTGGCTCGTCATATTCCAATACTTTGTTTTTGGCATAACTGAAGTTTGCATTAGCAGAAACAGATAGCCCGTTTTTGAATTGTTTCTGATATCCGAGGACCATTTCGAATCCCTGATTCTTTACTTCACCATCGTTCATCAGTGGAAGAGCGGATGAGGGAAGACCTTGAATCATAGGAGTAGTCTGCGGGATAATCAGAATATTTTTTCTTTTTTCAACAAAGTAGTCAAATGAGAAGGAAAGATCATGATACAAGGATATGTCTATACCATAATTCTGTTTTTCAGCTGTTTCCCATGTGATGCTTTTGTTTCCTATGTAGTTTTCGGCTATCTTGTAACCTTGTCCCCAACCGGAACCATTGGAAGCATATCCCAAGCTTGGGGATAACCAATGATCTCCTTTACTGTCGGTGACTACGGAATATTGACTGATATTATCCAGATAAAGGAAACGGGCTGAACCGAAGGCGTCGTTACCAACTTTTCCCCAAGAAGCTCTTAACTTCAGATTGGTCAAAACCGGATTATCCTGAAGGAAGCCCTCATTAGTAATCAGCCAACCGAAAGAGGCAGCCGGGAAGAGACCAAATCGTTTGTCCGGTGAAAATTGTTCAGAGCCATTATAACCTACGTTGACCTCCGCAAAATAACGTCTGTCATAGTCATAAGTTGCACGTCCGGCAATACCGATGACGTTGTAAGGAAGCAGTAGGTCACCGGATGTTTCTTTGGATTCTTTGATGTCCCGTTGAGCTAGAAACATAGCAGTGACATTATGCTTTCCGGCGAAGGTCTGGTTATAGTTGATTTGTCCCTGTAAGTTCATAACCCAATAAGATTCGGAAGACTTTGTGAGTTCAATCGGGCCGTCTTCGTCCTCCAGGCTAGGATGGCGATTGATAAACAAATGCTCTCCTGAAGCTAATGTCTGATACGTATACCAGGTATAGGAACGTTTTCCGATTGTTTTCCCAAATCCTTTGGAGTCGAAAGATACCTGGCCTTTGACAGAGAGCCCTTTAGTGATAAATCCCAAATCTATTTCTACTCCTCCGATAACATTGATTCCCGATCTGGTTTCCAGTTGATAGCCCGAACGGTTGATTAGCGGATATGCACTCAATGAATTGTTGGCGGGATCTTCTACGGATAATCCGGCACCAATAGGGAAAGTACGTATAGCATCAGTAGCGTATGCACCTTCCGGGGTGAGATACATGGAAGTAGGGCGTGAGGTCAAAGCGCTGTTGAATACACTTGACATACTTGCGGAAGTTCCGTTGATCCGTTCCAGATAAGAGGAAGCGTTTAAGTTAATCTTTACCGACTTATTGACTTTGTAGTCGATATTTGAGCGGAAGTTGTAGCGGTCTAATGAAGACTGGGCATTGTATCCCAACTTGGATTTAGGTTCTACGTTGAACATACCTCCCTGATGCAGATAGCCTGCACTTACAAAGTATTGAAGTTTGTCCGAACCTCCCGAAACGTTCATGTTGGCTCTGGTCATGGGAGCATAATCTCTGAACAAGATATCTTGCCAGTTATTATTCGGATAAAAATCCGGGTCTACAGGATTACCTGTTTTCCATGAGTCGAACTTATCAATGTCCGGCCCGAGGAATTCAGCGGAATTTCCGTCGTTCACGAGTGCTTCATTGCGAAGTCTGACCCAGTCCCATGAATCCAGACGTTCGGGCTTGAAAGCGATTTCCTGCATGCTGAATTCTACATTGGCACTGATACGGGCAGTTCCTTTTTCACCTCTACGAGTGGTAATCATTATCACTCCGTTGGCACCACGTACTCCGAATACTGCTGTTGCGGAAGCATCTTTCAATACGGAGATATTAGCAATCTCGTTCGGGTCGATAGATCGCATATCGTCTACAGCTACTCCATCTACCATAATTAATGGGTTTGTTCCGTTTGTAGTGGCAGCACCACGCAGGAACATGGTGACTTCGTCACGTCCCGGTTCACCGGAGGTCTGGATAGTTGTCAATCCTGGGAGTTTTCCGGATAAAGCGGAACTTAGGTTGGGCGATGAGGATTTCATCAAATCTTTTCGATCAATGGAAGCTACGGAACCGATGACAGAAACCTTTTTCTGGGTACCGTAAGCTACCACTACAACTTCCTCCAGGTTCGCTACGTCCGGATGCATGATGATACGCATGTCTTTTTTAGCAGGAATGTCCTGCTTTTGATAACCTACATAACTGATTTCCAGTATAGCGTTGGGGGCAACCGATAAAGAGAAACGACCGTCTATGTCTGTAATAGTACCATTCGTTGCTGCTCCTTTTTCTATGACGGAAGCTCCGATCAGGCTTTCACCGGACTCGTCTACGACGACTCCAGAGGCTGTTATTTTAGACTGTTGTTGTGTCAGGGTAGCATCTCCGATATCCGATGCATTTCCTGTAACGGGAATACAGATTCCCAACCCAAGCAACAGGCACATTTTGTATAGCCAATAACTTTTTTTCATAACTATAACGTTTAAGATTGTTTTCTGTCTAATTAAATGAACTCAACATTTTATCCTTGTCGTATCCTATGTATTCATAGCGTTCTATCCGGACACCTTGATTCTTTGCGGTAATACATGGGCTTGTGCCATTCCATGGGCTATCCATCCACCATTCTTCTACTAGTAGCTTCCTTTGAGTTGAAGAGCTGTCGGTAAATGAGAACTGAACTTTTGAGGCATCTACAGCTCCACCGGAGTAACCTAGTACGGAATAAGTACCTGCCAGATTACGCAGATCAACATAAGTGAGCGGACAACCGGATGCATTTAGTGATGTGATGGATTTGCACCGGTTTATATCCAGATATGCTAATCCCGGATTGTTGCTCACATCTATAGAGGTTATCATATACTGATCGCCAGAAATGAATTTGGTTAATCCTGCATTCTTGGCACTGAAAGTCTGAATTCCTTTCTCATCTACCGGACCTGCCGTGTAGCTGGTACTGATTGCGTATTTACTAAGATCGATTTCTCCCAGATTATTTCCATCCAGAATGAGGTTTTTGTATCCGCAGAAGTATTGTAGTCCTTCCAGATTAGTGATTCCCTTATTGCTAAGATCAAGGGTCGTGTTATTCTTGAAGTATTCAGTATTCAGAGCAGCCACTGTCAGAACTTTATCTCCATCGAATACATCCGGAACCAATGCTTTGAGTGCGTTTCGCAGATTGATATCAGGAATTTCTCCGTACTTTTTCATTGTCTTCTGATATTTTCCGTAACTGTAATAATAGTTGTTGTTTCCATCGGGATAGTCGTGCATCCAGTCGTACCCTTCCACTGTCACTCCATTATTGATGGCATCTACGATAGAACCGCTATTGCTGTAGTATGAGTCCATCCACCAGGATTCCATTTTCAGGAGTCGTTCTTTACTTGCGTCATCGCTGAAAGTAAATTTGAAGTCTGTGCTGTTGTAGTTCAGACATCCGCCATAGATACTGTGGTAATTGCGTACATCCAGATATACCAGTTTACAGTTTAGAGCAGAGAACTTCTCAATGTTATAACAATAATACAGGTCGACAGATTCTAGTTTGGTACTTCCATCTATGTTGAGAGATACCAATGTCGTGTTCGGCTGTTCCGAAGTGGCTAGTTCCAGTTTGGTCAGACCAGTGTTTTGTGCAGTCAGTTCAGACAGTCTGGATAGTACTTCTGCAGGAATTTCACTGATATCATTATTGTTGCAGATCAGTTTCCGAATGTTGCTGAAATATTCGAGTCCCTCCAGAGAAGTGATATTTTTATCGCTGATATTTAATGTGCCATCAGTGAAAGTGACATATTTAGCACTGGAAGATATCTTTTCTCCTTTAAATATATCAGGGAAAAGAGCAGACAAGGCATTACGCAGGTTTTCGTCGGGCATAACTCCAACAGTACTGTTGATGACGCCTAATGTTCGCATTTTGCTACCGCGTACCAATACAAGTCCATAAGAATCTTTGGTGGCCGTAGAGGGGTAAAGTACCGTGATATGATCGGATGCTACTTCTCTGGTTTCCATGTAGATGGGCTGTTCGGTTCCTCCTGAAAGGGGAGAAAGAGCCAGTACATCACAGTCGATAAAGCCATTTCCCTGAATGGTAATCTCTGTGCCCAGGGATTCTTCCGAAATATCCGGAAGCACTACATTGGTTACTCCTAGGTCTGTGCCTAACTTTTCGTCTTCACATCCCAAAAGGAATACCATTCCAAGCATTAATAAAATGTAGAAATGTGTTTTCATAAATACTATTTGTTTAATGAATAAATAGAGTACATAGTTATTCTTGTTTTAAGATGATCACAGAATGAGCCGGAAGTAAACATAGAATTTTATCGTTCACTTTGAGAGGCTGGGCGTCCGGAGCCAACATTTGGTCTGTGGTAGGTAAACCGTCTTTGATATAACGGTAAACCTGATAATTCCCTTTGGTTTGCGTATGTTGGTTGATGAGGCTTATTGCTTTCTCCTGGTCCATTCCATTGGCGAAAACATATACCCATTTGCCATTTGTGTTTCGAACAGCAGTTCCTGCATACCATTCTTCCGGTGTTGCTATCGGATAGATTTCAGCTCCCGGGCGTATGAAACGTGTCAACAGAGAATAGGCATAGTACTGTGGGCGTACCTCGTAATCACTTTTGATATCGTTGTAGTATGGTTCCGAAGCGTATGTTTTCTTTACATACTTCCATAAACCCAGTTGCTGCATTGCTCCGTAGTCTGCATCCTTACCATAGTATTGGTCTATCAGGCTCCAATAGCTAACACCGCTTGCTCCTGCATTGAGTAGATTGATGGCTATGCGTGTCATGAGTACTCCTCGTTCATACAAGTCGATATCTTTTTGCCTGGTGGCACCTACGCATTGATTACCTCCGAATTCACCGATGAAATGGGCTTTTCCAACTGAAGCGGCCAATTGAGAGTTTTGTTTTTCCCAATCCAGAATTGTGGAGTTCGGAGTTTCGTAGCCGAAGATATAGGTGTGGGAGTTGAATACGTCAGCAACGTTCGCCAGTCCTTTCGTGCAGGCTGCCAGATATTTATGCGTTCCTGTACCTCCGTCTGAATTGTCAGAAAGACTGAAATGTACTTTATTTCGTATTCCATCCTCTTTGAAACGTCTGTCGAGTACTTTACACATTTCAATATAGTTGGCGGTGGGAGCAGCTTTACCTTTGATGATATATGACCAATCTGGTTCGTTGATCGGAGTAATCTCTTTGACGCACGTGTATTTTTTGTTGTTGAGCAGGTGTTGTACAAGTGCGGAAAAGTTCTCGCTCCATTCTTCATAGTTAGTCGGGGCTACTACCCAGTTACCATAATTCCCTTCGGCCAGGAAATGTCCCGGAGGGGCTCCCCAAAGTACAAGGGTGACTTCCATTTTCTGTTCTTGTGCCATATCCAATACTTTGTAGAGTGATTGCATTTCTACAGAGTTGAAAGTGAAATTATGCCAGTCGATTTTGGATGCATCCGGATTGTCATTCTTTGGCTCATACCATTGTGGCATCACCATCACCCGTAAGCTTTGCAGTCCCATTTCTTTGACACGTTTCACAACGATGCGCTCCCAGTCTTCAGCTTTAGCTCCATCATTGCGGGTCACATTTTGTGAGAGAAAGTGGGGATCTAGTTCTGCACCTATAGCACGGAGCTTTACACCGGTTTTCTTTCCTACAGAAAGTTTCTGTATGGCAGTTGTTGAACTTTGGTATTTGATTATCAGACTACTTTGCGGGTTATCCAGTGTCAGCGTGAAGCCGTTAGCCAGTTCTTTACCGGTTTTCTTTATAGCTTCTCCTGTATCTTTATTGGTGAGTATATAAGTGTGGTCAGGGTGTAGCCCTGATAAATTGACAGTATAGCTCTTGTCCGGATTGTCTTTGCGGCGGAAAGCTACGATGTATCCGCTGTCATCCGACGGACGATAAAGTTGGTATGCTAGCCAGATATTTTCCGAAGTAATGTTGTTTATTCCACTCAACGGATAGTAATCTTCATAGAAATAGGGGCGGAGTTCTTTGAACTCTGCCTGGCGGTCGCGCATATCATAGATGGATTGTCCAGCTTCGGTTATTTTCCAGTTGTAGATAATAGAGGTTCCGAGGCTGGAACGGAAAGTGAATTTATCGGCACTCACAGTTCCTGTACCATGCAGGGGAAGGTATAAGTTCAATCCGTAAGTATGGCATTGATAGCCGATTGGTTCTCCATAACTGTAGTCTGTTCTCCACATCGGTGCACTGCGTGAGATACTTTCGAGGTCAATACGGTGTCCGCCACTGGCACAATTATCAACCAGCAAGCCCGGAAAGCGGTTCAGCAGATATTCCCAGAAAGAATAAAGTCCTTCAATGTATCGGATTTCGCAGATACCTTGTCTGCCAGGTTCATCATTGGCAGCCCAGAAACCTTCCGGCTCTATATTGAAATCCTGGCGGTAGTAGTCTATGCCATTTTCTTCGAGGAAGTCTCCGATATATTTACTCATCCATCGACATGCCTCCGGATTTCCGAGATTGAATAGATAAGAGTCGTGCTCACCATCTCTTGTCCAGTCTTCCTGTTTGGCTTTTCCTCTGGCATCCAACATCCATTGAGGGTGTTGCAGTGCCCAAGCTGAGCCTTTCATAACACGCTCCGGTTCAAACCATACCATGAACTTGGAACCAACTCTATGCACTTCGTCGGCGATGGGGCGTAATCCTTCGGGGAAACGAATAGAGTCGACGGTCCAGTTTCCTACGGTGTTCGCCCAATTCTTATGATTGGCTACATCTGCAGAGTGATTGTACCATCCGGCATCCAGCCAGAATACTTCGGGTACTAATTTGAATTGTTCATACCGTTTCACCATAGCAATGGCATAATCTGTAGTCAGGCAGGTATATTCATTACAGGGAGTAGGATCACCGTAGTTGAAACTGGTCGATATTGGATATACGGTCGGTTTACCACCTACTTTCCAAGTGTGGTGGGCTTGCACGAAACGGCGGAACTGGTTGTGTCCTTTCATCCGGTCGGAACCGTTCCAGAATGACAGGCATACACTGGAAGTGCGGATGCTTTCTTCCGGATACAGATAGGTTTTCAAACGTTCAATTCCGGAGGTAAGCGCTACGCTTTGCTGGTCTGCACAGCGCACATCGGCAAACCAGGTTCCTGTCCATCCGATGGCTACGATAACTCCTTGATTAGCCGGAGATTCAATATTGAAGAATGGCATACGCATTTGTGAAGAGCGTCCACCTTCCGGTCTCATATAAAGATTATCACCCGGAGACAAGATTGTAAGTTGCTGGCTGAAATCTGATTTGGATGCATGGCTGCCTTCGGAATGATGAAGGTTGAATGCTCCCGGATGCTGGTAGCGGAATGTGATATCAGACACTTTTACGTTGGCAATCTCCGGCGTATTTTTCTTTCCCTGGTTGGTGAAACGGAGTACCCATTCCACCGTATTGAAGTCGGTAAAGCCTTTCACTTCACATTCGACTTTTAATCCTCCGGATGGTTCACGATAAGTATAAAGGTATTTCAGAACCTTGGGATCGTCACTTTTCTGACGCGTAGCCGTATAAGACCAGCTTTTGATAAATTCCTGTGAAGGTTTACCTCCATATTCGAAAGAGAAAGGAGGGACTACACCGCGGGCAAAGTGGGTGGTTATCCATTGGCTGGTGTTTACCGGGCGGTCGCTCATGCGGGCTACCGTCTGTCCTGTTCCATTATGAGGGAACAGAAGCAGAATGAATAGATAATATAGTATTCTTTTTTTCATTCTTTATTCGGTTTTTCGTTGGTAACTTTATATTTTAGTAATAAGGAACTATGTGGCTTTTCGAGGATCAGTGGCAACTGACTGGTCAGTTCTTTTCCCTGATAGATTTTGCTCTGTCGGCTATCCATGTCTGTCACTGTATAGTATTTTCCCGGATCCACTCCTGAAAGTCTGACGGTGATTTTTTTGTCTTTGGAGGCGGTTCTGCGGAAAGCAACGATAATACCACTGTCGTCCGACGGACGATGCATTTGATAGGCTAGCCAGATATCATCCCGCGTCATGTCTTCTGTACCTGTCAGTGGGTAATAATCTTCGTAATAGTAAGGTCTGATTTCGTGGAATTCTTTCAGACAACGTTGCATTTCGTAAACGGAGGCATTTTTATCGGTTATTTTCCAGTTATAAATCAAAGCTGTGCTGACGCTTGAGCGGAAAGAATACGGATCGGTCTGTAAACTACCTGTTCCATGTAAAGGTAGGAAGAAATTCAGGCCATACGTGTGACATTGGTAGCCGTCCGGATCGTCGTAATGATAATAATCACTCCTCCATAGTGGTGCGCTTCGGCCGATTGTTTCCCAGTCAATACGTCGTCCCCCACTGGCACAGTTGTCTATGAGCAGGTTCGGGAATCGGCTCAGCAGATAATCCCAGAAGTAGTATAGTCCTTCGATGTGTCGTATCTCTTTCATTCCTGTACGTCCGGGCTCATCGTTGGCTGCCCAGTAGATATCCGGCTGCATATTGAAATCCTGACGGTAATAGTCTATGCTGTTTTCTTCGAGCATATCGCCTATATATTTACTCATCCAGTGGCAGGCTTCCGGATTTCCCAGATCGAACAGTAGGTAGGTGTCATTGTTGTGTTCGGGAATGTCGAGCATCCAGTCGGGGTGTTCTACTGCCCATTGGGTACCACGGATGACACGCTCGGGTTCGAACCAGACCATGAATTTAGCTCCTACTTTGTGTATTTCGTCGGCTACAGGACGAAGTCCTTTGGGGAAGCGCAATGTATCTACAGTCCAGTTACCGGCTGTGTTGGCCCAGGTCTTGCCATGTTCGAAGTCTGCAGCATCGGTGTTCCATCCGGCATCCAGCCAGAATACTTCGGGCTTCAATCCGAACTGTATGTAACGTTTCACCATGGCAATGGCATAATCGGCTGTCAGGCATGAGTATTCCGTACAAGGTGCGGGGTCCCGATAGTTGAATCCGCTGGAAAGAGGATATTCGGCAAATTTTCCGTTGATTTTCCGTGACTTGTGTGCCAGGACAAAACGGCGGAATTTATTGTGTCCTGCCATCCGGTCGATATTTTCCCAAAACATCAGACTGATACTTGGGGTACGAATTGTTTCCTGTGGACGTAAGTATAATTTCATGGTTTTCATTCCCGAAGCCATGGATATTGTACGATTATCTTGTGCGCATACATCTGCATACCAGGTGCCCGACCAGCCTACTCCTAATATGACTCCCTGTCCGGCAGGTGATTCAATGTTGAAGAAAGGAAGATAGTCCCCTTCTGAAGAGCGTCCTCCTTGTGGAGACATCTGTTTGGTTTCACCCGTTGCCAGAGTAACCGAACGTGGATGGAAATCATATTTGGAGATATGGTTTCCGTCTGCATAGTGTAACTTGAATTCTCCTTTAGAAGCGTATTGCATGGCAAGGTCCACTACTTTCACTTGTTCCAGAGTGGGAGAGTTGCTCGTACCTTTGTTGGTGAAGTTCAATACCCATTCGGCAGCCTGATAACTGGGATAGCCTTTTACGGTACATTCTACTTTCAGTCCGTTGGTAGGATTGTAGTAGGTAAAGAGATACTTTATCACATCCGCTTCTTCGGATTCTATCTTTTGCTGGGAATAGTCCCATTGGCGGATAAATTCTGCGGAAGGTTTCCCGTCACATATAAACGAGAACGGAGGTGTTTTTCCTTTAGCGAATTGTTTCTGAATCCATTTTTCGATTTCAGGAATGTGTTTGGAGATTTTAGCCGTCGTCTGACCCACGGCTATGATGCTCCACACACTCATAATCAGTAATGAGAACAGGAATTTCGATTCGATTTTCTTGAAATGTTTCATTAGAATATAGGTTTATGTGGTTTTTATTTTTCTCATTATTCCGATCAGATAGCACCATACAATGGCAAGTACTATGATTGCAGATAACTGACTGTGGAATGAATCGGTAATTACTCCTAAAATAGGCGGGAGGACGGCACCGCCAGATACACCGACGATAAGAAGTGCAGATACTTCGTTCGCTTTCTCGGGAACACGTTTCAAAGACAGAGAGAAGATGATGGAAAACAGATTGGCATATCCTATCCCGAAAACTGCTACACATCCGAGGATAAACCAGAGATTAGTGCTAATGGTCATCAGTATCAATCCTGCGAGAGCTATCCAGACGCTATAAATATAGAATTTACTTTCTGAATATTTCATCAGTAGGATACCACCCAAAAAGGCTCCTACAGTGCGGGCGAAGAAATACACACTATTTCCCATTCCTGCATCTGTCAGTGGTAGATCACAACGTTCCATCAGGAATTTAGGGAAAGTCATATTGATACCTACGTCTACACCTACCAGCACGAGAATACCGATAAAGAAAGCAAGAATGTATTTGTCTTTGAATAATTCAAGAGTGACTTTGAAAGAAATGTTCTTCCGTTCCTGTTGTTTTTCTTGTATAGGGGTAAGCCATAGCCATATCAAAGCGAGCAGTGACAGTCCGGCATAAACGGGGAATATCATTTTCCATCCGAAAAAACTACCAGTCACCCAAGCTGCCAGGATAGGACCCAGGAATGAACTGACTGCTTTGACAAATTGTCCTAGGGTTAATGTACCTGTCAACTTATCGTTTGCAACGACATCCGTTACTAATGGGTTGAGTGAAACTTGCAATAGAGTGTTACCGATACCTATCAAGGCAAATGCGATTAATATGGCGGTAAAGTCATATGCAACGAGTGGAAGGCACATAGCTAATACATGGAATGCGAAGCTAAGTAATACGGTTTTCTTGCGTCCGATGCGATTCATTAACATTCCGGTGGGAATAGAAAGCACCAGGAACCACAAGAAACAGGATAGAGAGATGAGATTAACCATCGTATCGGTGAGATGGCTGAAATCATTCTTCACATAGCTCGTGGTTATTCCGACAATGTCAACAAATCCCATAACGAAGAATCCGAACATGACGGAGAGCATTTTTACTATGGATATTTCTTTTTTCATTCGTGTACTTTTGATGATAAATTACTTGGTTGGTGGGCATATATATCCAGCACGGCGGATATATATGGCTAACATGGTGAATATATATGCCCAATACGGTGTATATATATCCCCACTAAATGGGGTGTATATACTTCTATTTTTGTACTAATACCCTGATTGATGAACGAGATAATTTAAGTTTTAGGTTATTCTCTTGCGTGTTGACCGTTTCTGTTGATTCTATAAGATTATCACCTTCCGGTAGGCGTCCTTCCATATATTTGTAGACATTGTATTCTCCATTGGCACCTTCTTTATCATTTTCCAACTGTATCATCTTGTCTTTGTCTGTAGCGTTGGAAAGTACATACGTCCATTTTCCCTCTGTGTTGAGAAAAGCACTTCCGGCTATCAACTCGTCGCCGAGATCCAATGGATATACTTCGTCGCCCTGGCGGACAAAACGTGTCAACAGACTATATGCATAGTATTGAGGACGTACCTCGTAGTCTTCCTTGATTTTGGAATATACATCTGGGTCTTCGGTATAAGCGGATTTTAGATATTTCCATAAACCGAGTTGCTGCATTTCCGAATAGGAGGCATTGCGGTTATAATATTGATCGATCAGACTCCAGTAGCTTACTCCGCAAGCACCGGCATTCAGATAGTTCAGAGCAACGCGGATTAGCTGTACCCCTCGCGTATACGTGTCTATACCATATTGACGGGCACTTCCGTATCCAGGAAAACCGAATTCTCCAACAAAATGTCTTTTACCTCCTGCAGAAGCTATATTTTGACGTTCCCAATTTACGAGAGTCGAATTAGGGGTGTTGTAGTCAAACTTGTATACATGAGAGTTATACAGGTCGGCTTCATCGTTTGTGAAAGCGGAAACACAGGCAGCGATATATCCGGGTGTACCGTCTGTATTGTCAGAAAGGTTGAAGTGTACCTTACTGCGTATTCCATCTGCTTTAAACTTGGCATCCAGTGCTTTCACCATGGGGGCGTAGGTGTCCTGCCAACCCATGGTTTCAAAATCACCTTGCCACATGATGCGGCCGTAACCTGCTATATGACTGTCAGGTTCATTGAATGGAGTAATTTGATTGATACAGGTATAATGCTTTTCTTCAATCAGGTATTTCACCATTGTGGAGAAGTTTTCAGCAAATTCTTCATAGTTATCTATACCGGCAATCCAACCCGGATTAACGTTATAACTTCGTGCATCACACAAGAAATGCTTTTGACCATTGTTAATGCCTGATAGTAAGTCGATATTGGTAATGGCTCCCCATACGACTAATGTCACTCCGATATTATTCTCCTGGGCCAGATCCAATACTTTGTATACAGATTGCATTTCTTCCGAATCAAAAGTGAATTTGCTCATATCCGCGACATTAGGATCGTTGTTGTCATTGGAGGGTTCCCACCATTGTGGCTGCATCATGATTCGGAATTGTTGTACTTTCATTTTCTTTACCCGTTGTACAACTATATTTTCCCAATCTTCAGCCTTTGAACCATCATTGCGGGTGATGTTTTGTGAGAAGAAGTGTGGATCCATCTCGACACCGATAGCATGAACCGGAGTTCCTGTTGAATTCCCTACTGCAACAGGATAATAGTTGCAAGCCGGGCAATCGTCATATTTGTTATAATCATCCGAGCAGGCGGACATTCCCCAAAGTGTGCAAACAATACTCAATAGAGTTTTACTGATATGTGTCATTTTCATTGCCATATTGATTAAATTTAGTAGGTTATTATTCAAAGCCTAATTCTGCCTCAATTGCCTGAATCAGAATGTGGATAACTTTGATGTGAATTTCTTGTATTCTGTCGGAATGTGCTGCTCGTGGCGCGCAGACTGCAATGTCTGCCAGTCGTGACAGTTCATTCTCTCCTTTTGAAGTCAGCGCTATCACTTTCATTCCATTGTTGTGTGCTTGTACGGCAGCTTTCAGTATGTTCTCGGAATGTCCGCTTGTGCTGATGGCCAATAATACATCTCCCTTACATCCCATAGCTTCTACATAGCGGGAGAAGATCTCGTTGAACGAAAAATCATTTCCCACACAGGTCATGTAAGCCGGGTCATTGATTGCAATTGCCGGTAGCGGGATGCGGTTGTTGCGGTAACGTCCGGTTAGTTCTTCTGCAAAGTGGGTGGCGTCACATAAAGAACCTCCATTACCACAGCTGATAATCTTATTTCCGGCTTTTAATGCTTCGGCGCAGGTAGAGGCTGCCTGTGAAATAATCCCGACTGTTGTTGTTTCCTCAAGAAAGCTCTCCAACGTTTGCCGAGCCTCTTCCAGTGTTGTTTCAATAAGCTCTTTCATAATAGTTAATCGGTTAAGTTAGCGGCTACAGAAAGAGCTGCATAATCTCCTATCTGCTCTCCCAAGGCGGCTGGTTTCACTTTACATACTCTGTTTGCACAGGATAATGCTTCCTGATCGATTATCTTTTGCATGATGGGTTCCATCATATTTTTATTCCGGGTATAGATGCCACCTATCACAATGACTTCCGGATTCAAGATATCGATCACCATGGATAATCCTTTTCCCAGATAAATAGCAGACGTCTCATATATGCTTTGGGCTAATTTATCACCTTTGGCAGCTTCTTCAGCCACTTTTCGGGCAGTAAGCTGATCTAGTTCCTGTAAGGTACACCATTCAACTTTCTGTCCGGTCTGCAATTTCTCCATCACATACATTTTGGAGAGTTGAGCAATACCTCCACCGCTGGCAAATCCCTCAAAAGAGCCCTTTTTACCGTAACCTATCGGACCGAAATCCGACAGGCGGATATGTCCCAGTTCTCCGGCATTGTCATTGGTGCCCGTATACAGTTTGCCATTTAATATTAATCCTGCTCCCAGTCCCGTACCGAATGTGAGAAAGACCATATTCTTAGTTCCTTTTCCTGCTCCGAACTTCCATTCGGCTAAAGCACAGGCATTGGCATCATTGTGTAGACTGGTTTTAATGCCCGTCTTTTTTTCCACCATTGCCACAATGGGGATGTTGTCCCATCCCGGTAGGTTAGGGGGAGACATCACGATGCCTGTTTCACTGTTGAGAGGACCTCCGCAACAGATTCCAATCGCTTTTGTGTTAGTAGGGGTTAGCTGGTGGAGGTTCATCATCTTTTCGGTTTCACAGAGAATTCTGTCTATTGTTTCGTCGACTGTGGTCGTATCAAATTTCTTTTTGTCGATGATATGTAGCTCGTCGTTTTCTTTGATACCGTAGATGATGGCGCATTTGGTGCCTCCTACGTCAATTCCTAACAAGTTCTCTTTCATAACTATTATTTTTTAGCGTATAATCCGGTTTTTTGTAACAGCCGCTTGTATTCTTTCAAGTTGAAAGGTGCCTTGCCGTATAGGTAATGATTCATGAATTTCTGATTACCGATCTGGTATTGGATCAGATAGATTCCTTGACCGCTTTCTTCCGGTAGTGAGGCTATTCTGACCTTTTGATTGGCTGGAATACGGAAAGTGCTCTCATAGATTTTACGTCCCGAGGATGCATCTGTTACCGTTACATTACCACTTTGTACGTTGCGTGTGTCATTCGTTCCTATCAGTGGGTAATTTCCGCCTTCTGCATCATTGATTAGTACACAAACATCCTGTTGAACATTCTTGATGAAATAATATGCCATCTTCTTTGAATTGTAGTAGTCAACAATCGCATCAGAGATCACTGGCCATCCATCCCGCAGGTTCCACCAGACAATACCAGTCTTGTCGTCAAACTTCTTTCCACGCCACATTTCTATGAAATATTTCATAGCTTCTGCCTGTACGGATTGAGAAGCGAATATAAAATCATCCAGTTTGGAGGGAACTTCACCAAAAAGTAAACGTACCTGATTAATCATAAGATTATTGCGATCGAATGTCTTTCCCCATTCTGGGAATCTACGAACAGATTTGGTAACCCATTCATCATTCCATTCATGATTTTTTGTCCAGGGATATACGGCATCTTTTGTCATCATTTTCTGGAGACTTTCTAAATTAGGGCAGCCGTGATAGCCGATTTCACTGACAAAGCAGCAGGTAGCATCCGTATAGAATTTGTCTTTGTAATATCCTCTGGGACCCCATAAATGGTTTTCTGGTAAATATTGGTCAGCACTTCCTCTTTCATATACCGCTTGGCTGTAGTAAGGAGAGCTGGGAAGATAAGGGCGAGTAGGGTCAAACTCATAAATAACTGCCGGGAGGACCTTGCGGCTAACTACATCCTGATTTGGATTAATATTAAATGGTTGCAAAGACCAGCGCAGTGCACAATCGTCTTCATTATTTCCTGACCATAAAACGAGTGATGGATGATTGCGTAACTTGCATACAACGGAAATGGCCTCTTCTTCCAATGCTTGTGTAAATGAGCTGCGTTGAGGATAGAAAGTGCATCCCATCGTAAAATCCTGCCATACCATAATGCCGTTTTCATCGCATAAATTAAAGAAATGATGATCTTCATACACGTTGCCACCCCAACAACGTATCATATTGCAGTTTAATTCTACAGCCATGCGGATAGATTCGTCTACGAAAGAATGATCCCGGCTATGGAGTGCATCCATGGGTACCCAATTGGTTCCGTGAATAAAAATAGGTTCTCCATTGACTATGAAACAGAATTTACCCGGATGATCCGGTGGGAGGTTGATGTCTGTAATGTCTAGTTGAATCGTGCGGAGGCCTACCCGTTTATTATCTGTTGATGAAATAGTGCCGTCAGAATCTACTAACTCTACTTTTGCATCATATAAAGCCGGTTCTCCATATCCTCTTGGCCACCATAAATCAGCATTCTTGATTTCCATTATATATCGGAATGCTGGGGAAACGACAACAGAGCTTCCTTTATATATTTCTTTCCCATGGCGACTTAATGTATATACGGCTTTCACTTTGTCGAACTTTTCGAAAGGTAGTTTTACTTGTACATCAGTATACAAACGTACATTTCTGGTAGCAGTGTCTACATTGGCGACCATATAGTGAACATCTGTGAGACGTGCCGGATTCAATACGCGTAATTCTACATCTCTCCACAAACCTGCACTGACTAATCGTGGCAGAATGTCCCATCCATAGGTGTGCGGAGCTTTTCTGATGAATACGGATTCTTCAGACGGGAAGTTTCCAATACTGAATGTCCCTAACAGATGTTTTTGTCCTTCAATAACAGATGAACGGAGTATCACTTGGAGTTGATTGCTTTCTCCTGCTTTTATTTCTTTAGTTACATCAAAAGCATGTTCAATCATCATATTTTCTGCTTTGCCAATGTGCTTTCCATTCAGCCATATATCGGCCAGACAGTCTATTCCGGCAAAGAAGAGTTGATATTGTTGTCCTGGTTTTAGTTGTGGCGCTACGAATGATTTGGAATAACACCATTGATAGCCTTCCCATTTGCGTAATTCATTTACATTACTGCCAATCATCGGATCTTTAATTAAGTTGGCAGCCATTAGGTCTAGTTCTACATTACCGGGGACTTGGGCTGATAGATGTTTCACTTCAGCTAGTTGCATGTCCTTGGGCGAAGTTATAGGTTCTTCAGGTTGCATCCAATAAGAGAGTTCCCATGTTCCATTTAAGGAGATGGAACTACCGGAATCGGCAAAAACACCACTTGTACAAGTGAGAAATATCAAAAATAGCAGTGTACTGATTTTATTCATTGTTAATAGATTTGATTGATGGTGTGACAAAGTAACTAGTGTTATATTTTTATAGTATTACATAACGGTCTCATTTTTGCTTCTTTATATACCTCTATTAAACCTCCTTTCTTTTGTTTCAATTAAAATGTGAGTTGATGTTTTCCTGACCTTAAATCTATCTTTTTACCATTATATTCTACTGTTGCATTCGTATTGACTGGGATCGTGACTTTGAGAATCACTTGTTCTCCTTTACGTTCCCATTCAGAACGAATGATTCCGTTTACAGATTTATATTCTGCTTTTACCCAGTCAAGACCTTTTACGAAATGAGGTTGGATAAGAATATGTTTGAATCCGGGTTTCTGTTCATCATAATTAATGCCTGCCAATATATTGTACATCCATGCATTAATGTCTCCAAGAAACATGTGATTTACGGAGGCATCTCTAAATTCAGGTGAAAGTATCCATGTTTCTGCTAGTGTAGTGAAACCTTGTTTTATCCAATTGCCCCAAGATGGAGCTTCTTCTTGTGCGGCCATCTGATATGCCAAGTCAGCATATCCATATTTGGAAAGCATCCGCAGGACTGTTTTACTGCCTAAAACTCCAAAATCGAGCAGGTTTTTATTGGCTTTTATCATCGTAGAAAGATTATCTGCAACCTGCTGTTCGTATTCTTTAGGAACGATTCCAAGGTATAAGGCAACTCCTTGTGCTGCTTGCGAACCATTGGCATAAATAGCTTTGGATGTGTCGAAGTATTTGTGATTGATAAGCAATTTCAATTCTTCTGCTTTCTTAGCATAACTACTACCATCTTTTCCAATGAGTTCTGCAAATTTAGCCATATACAGATTGTCTAAATAATAATAGCAGGTAGTGGTGAATTCTGTAGGGGTTTGTGTTTTATGGAATACCCAGTCACCAATTCCGTAAGTTACGGTTCCTTCCGCGTCCTCGCGTCCTGCGAGGTAGGCAAGGTATTTGGTGCATACAGGCCATAGTTTTTCGATGCTTCTTGTATCTCCATAGTAGTGGTAAATTGCCATTGGCACGATAAACATGGCAGCATCCCATACAGGACCTATCCAGTCATCATAGCCCCATCCGGAACTAGGAATGATTCCCGATATACGTCCTTCTTCATTTTGATTATCAATCATATCATCCAGCCATTTTTCATAGAAAGTAATACCATCGAAGTTTAATAATCCTAAATCCATTGTTATGTGTGCATCGGCAGTCCATCCATTTTTCTCTCGTTGGGGACAGTCAGTCGGGATACTCATCAGATTTGATAAATATGATTGATTAGCAGCTTTCCATATTTTATTTAATAGTTCATTTGAACAACTGAATTTACCAACAGGAGGAACAGCCGTATGTATGAATTGAGCGGTTAAGCTCTCTTTAGTAAGTTTTACAGGACGATCTGAACGAACTTCTACATATTGAAATCCATGATATGTAAAATCTGGAGTGAATGTACCTTGTTTTCCGTCCAATATATAAGTGTCTGTTTGAAAAGCGAGGCCAGGTAATGGTTTGTAGTAAATATCTAAGTTGCGCATTTCCAAGCGTCCGTTATCTTTTAGCAATTCGCCGTGTTGCATACTGACTTTAGTGCCTTTCTTGCCATTGATAGAAAGAGTACAGACCCCTGACATATTAACTCCAAAATCGTATACATAGACTGTATCACCAAAAGAACGCATATTGATTGGAGTGATAAATTGTTCCGTTTCAATAGCAGGCATGTTTTGTGATACTAGTAGGGGAGAAGGGGCAGCCACCTGAATTGCATTTGTCCATTTAGAGTCATCAAAACCCGGTTTGTCCCATCCAGCAATTGCAAGACATGCATCATAGGTATCACCACTATAAATATTGTTTTGTATATAAGGACCGGTACTCGTTTTCCAAGTAGAATCTGAATGGATGGTTTGCTTTTCTCCATTTTTATATAATATCTCCATTTCGCAGATCATTCTTGGGCGGTTACGCCAGCGGGCTTGCTCATAGCTCCATGTTGCTACAGGGGCCGATTCGTTGTAGAATCCGTTCCCAAGTATTGCAGATAGTACGTTCTCTCCTTTGAGCAGTTGTGAAGTGACGTCGTATGTGTTATACAGATTTCTTTTATCATAATGAGTAAAACCCGGATTGAGATGTGATGATGTTATTGATTTACCATTTAATGTCATTTTATAATATGCAGCGGCACTTACATATAATCTTGCTTGTTGTATATCATCTTGAGCGATAAACGACTTGCGCAACATGGGCGCTGGCGTATAATCTTTATCATGATTATCAGTAATCCATACTCCTGTCCAGTCACTTTGGTTGAGTTGAGCTGTCTCAAAACTGGATATAGGAGAGATAATCTTATGTTCCTTTGTTCTATCCCATGCTATTACTTGCCAGTAATAACGAGTTCTGGATTTCAATTTTTCTGATCCTTGATAGGTCGCATGAGGAGTGTCAGAGTAAATAGTGTCAGATTGCCAGCTATTATCGGATGAGTTTCTCAAATCTTGTTCCCGGGTGGCGATATATAGCTGATAGCTGTCTTGAGAAAACTCTGTTGCATCTTCATTATTGGTTGTGTAATTCCAAGTAAAACGCGGTGCTGGTGAATCAATGCCAATTGGAGAAATTTGATATTCACATCGCATATTTTCAATATCAATGTTGTTACTGCTGCATGCCCATACTAGAAGTCCTAATAGAGCCAGCATGTATTTTTCATTTTTAATTTGGAACTTCATAATTCTGTATCTTTATGTTAATAATTAGAGGGCTATTTTCTTTATTGTTACATTTGTTAATTTGATATCATTATTTATTTTTACTAAACCGGTTAAGTGATTGAAGAAAAAATGTAAAATCATGACTAGGGTAATGAACATGGCAGGACAAGTGTTTCTACTTCTTTTTTTTCGGTCGAATTTTCCAAGCGATATTTGATATCGCCAAGTAGAATCCTTACGGCATTCTTACCGATCTCTTCTATTGGCATTCTTGCGATGTTCATATTAGGTGCTAAGACACGGAATGCTGATACTCCATGAATACAAGCCAATTCATATCCTTTATTTATATTGATTCCTTTTTCATAAAAGTAACGGAATGCTTCCAGAGCCAAAATATGGGTTGTGAAGAAGAACCCATCTACATCAGGTACTTTGCTGAATATTTGATCAAGAGTCTTGAAAACATTCTTCTCATAATCAACAAAGGTCACCTCTCCATATAGATCAGGATCAACGGGTAGGTTGGCTTCAATTAAAGCTCTTGCATACCCTTCTCGTCTCATATTCATTGTGCGGAGATGAGGATTCGTGGTAATAATAGCTATTTTAGATGATCCGTTATCGATCATTTTCTTTACTAACTCGTAGCTACTGCCTTCATTGTCAATAATGATGTAGTTTGTCTGCATCTCAGGAAAGTAGCGGTCAAATAAGACTAATGGATAGCCTTCTTTGACTAGATTCTGTATTTCAATTTTAGAAACTTTTGTGGGGGCTACTATAATTCCATCCACCTGTTTCGCTTTGAATAACCGGATCATTCTGTTTTCTCTTTCTATTTCAGATTCAGAGCTACAAATCATTAATGAATAGCCTTGTGTTTCCGCTTCCTTTTCTATAGAACGGGCAACTTTGGAGTAAAAAGAGTCTGTAATATCCGGTATGATTAATCCGATTGTGCCTGATATACCCGTATTTAGGCTTCTGGCTAATAAATTAGGCTGGTAATTCAACTGTTTGGCGCATTGAAAGACTTTTTCTTGTGTAGCAAGACTAATACCTTTTTCATCCCCCTTACCAGAAAGTACCCAAGAGATTGTTGTCTTGGATAATTTTAAGGTTTCTGCTATGTCTTTAAGGGATGTTTTCATAAACAGTATCTATTTAATCGGTTAAGTGATGGCAAATATATGAAAAAATATCTCATTATATAATAGTTGAGCAATATTTAACTAAATATTATTTTTTAATATAATAATTTGCAATTTAAAAATAACATAGAAATAAGGTGTAAACCAAAGAAAGTAACTATATTTGTATCATTCAAACGAAAGATATATGAAAGTAAAGAAAATTAGTGCGGCTAACGTGGAGGCTTGTTCGCTTCCTAAATTATTCGATGAAGAAAAAATAGATTTTCAGCCGGTTCAGTGTGTCAATTGGGCTGAATATCCTTACAAACCTAAAGTGAATTTTCGAATTGCTCACACACAGAACTCGATTTTGCTACATTTTAAAGTGAAAGAGGAGAGTGTACGTGCCAAGTATGGAGAAGATAACGGTTCTGTATGGACTGACTCCTGCGTGGAATTCTTTTCCATACCTGCAGGCGACGGAATCTATTATAATATAGAATGCAATTGCATCGGAACTATTCTGGTGGGTGCCGGACCTGTGCGTAACAACCGCGAACATGCACCGAAAGAGGTGACTGCTCTTGTACAACGCTGGTCTAGTCTGGGTAATCAGCCTTTTGCTGAACGCATCGGTGAAACGGACTGGGAGGTGGCCCTTATTATTCCGTATTCTGTGTTCTTTAAGCACCAGATTGATTCGCTCGACGGAAAGGAGATAAAAGCTAATTTCTATAAATGTGGCGATGAATTGCAGACCCCTCATTTCCTTTCATGGAATCCGATACAGATTGAACAGCCGGATTTCCACCGCCCTGATTTCTTCGGAACGTTGGAGTTTGAATAGTGAATTGAATCTTTGAATTTGAAGATAAAAAAGAAGGTTGATACTTGAAAAAGTATCAACCTTCTTTATATAGACTCACTTTATTTATTTCACAATCCCTCTTTCCGAGTTCTTCACGAAATTTACAATATTCTCGATCTCCTCACTCATAGGAACCTGATCGATGATCTTCTGTACAGCATCCTGAACGCTAAAATTACCCTGATAAATCAAACGGTATGCGTTGGCGATGTGACGGAGGACTCTTTCCGATGTATTGCGATGTTGCGAGAGAACCACAGCATTTACACCGTGATATGCCACCGGATTTCCTGACATGATAACGTATGGAGGCACATCCTTAGATATACGGCATCCACTTTGTACCAGTGTCCAGCTACCTATATGACAATATTGGTGTAAGGTGACATTGCCACTTAGGATAGCGCAGTCATCCAGCATACACTCTCCTGCAATGGTAGTACCTATGCCTACTACACAGTTATTGCTGATTTGTACATCATGGCAAAGGTGTACCTTATCCATTAGGTAGTTTCCATTTCCGATTTTGGTAGCATTGCCGGCAAATGTAGCGCGGCTGATTACCACATTCTCACGAATATCGTTGTTATCTCCAATAATCAGGCTACTTTCTTCTCCTGTGTAGTGGAAATCTTGCGGTTCCGCTCCGAGGACGGCATTCTGATGTACCTTATTTCCTTTTCCCATTTTAGTACCTTGCAAGATACTAGCGTAAGACATGATGACGCAGTCATCTCCGATCTCTACATTCTTTTCGATGTAGGCAAAAGGCAGAACAGTTACATTCTTGCCTAGCTTTGCTTCGGGATCTACGTAAGCTAACGGACTAATCATAATAGTATATGTTTAAAGTTATTCTTCTCTTCCACCACCCAGTGCCTGGTAAAGGCTTACTACTGCCTGCATTCGATCAAAGCAATCAGAAACCTGAGAGATTTGTGCGCTCAGGTAAGACTGTTGTGCAGACAATACTTCCAGGTAGGTTGAGGTCCCTAAGTTAAACAATTCTTTTGTATCTTCCGAAGCTTTTTTAGCAGATTCTACCTGCATTTGGCGAGATTCTACCTTTTCACTGGTCTTTTGGTATAAACTTAGCGCATTGCTAACCTCACTACCAGCATTCAATAAGGCTTGTTGGAAAGATAATTTCGCTTGTTCTTCCTGCGCTTTAGCAGCTTTCAGGCGAGCGATGTTCTGTCCGCGGTAGAACAATGGCTGTGTCAGTGAACCGACAACAGAGGCCAACAATTTGCCGGGATTAACGATTCCGGCTCCTGAATTATTTGTCCATCCTGCTGAACCGCTAAGTGTGATTTGCGGATAGAAAGCGGCACGAGCCGAGTTGGTATTATAATAGCAACTAGCCAATGACATTTCGGCTGCTTTTACGTCCGGACGATTGGATAATAGCTGAATAGGCACACCGGCGGAAAGTTCGGTTGGAAGTACTTGTGCTTCCAATTCACCACGCTTGATGGCATGGGGAGCCTCTCCCAAAAGAGTAGACAGTGCATTTTCCGTTTCGCGGATACTCTGCTCGATATCAGGAATACTGGCAAGTACCTGTGCGTAAGCGGCTTTACTTTGTTCTACACCAGCTGAATTGATGCTATACATGGCCGCATCTTTCATGGCTTCCATCGTTTCTGCATTCTTTTTCAGAATTTCTGCTGTAGCCTTGGTTATTTCCAACTGGCGGTCCAACATCATTAATGTATAATACATATTGGCGACGTTAGAGATAACCTGTGTCTGTACTGCCTGGCGGTAAGCCTTAGTTTGCTTCAGAGTAACCTGGGCACTCCGTTTAGCATTCAGTAGCTGACCAAACAAATCAATTTGCCAACTAGCTGTGACAGGTAATGAATAAGTTTTTGTAGCTGCGTTCTTGTCGAAGCTGCTAATCGTTCCTTGCGGAGACAATCCCAGTGACGGAGCATAAGCCAAACGTGCCGACATCAGGGATGCTTCTGCCGCTTTCACATTCTGTGCAGCAGACAAGAGGTCCGTATTTTGTTTCAGTCCTGCTTCGATGAGTGACTGGAGTTGCGGGTCGGTGAAGACTTCTCTCCACGGCAGATTTCCGAAGTTGGCTGTATCCGAAACCAGTGTATCATTATCCGCTACCGGATCGCGATACAGGCCGGAAGTAGTGATATCTTCGGGTCTGTCATACGACTTATAGATGTGGCAGCTGCTCAAGAGAGCAGTTGCGCACAACATATATAGAATCTGTTTCTTCATATCGAATTTCATTATTTAGCGTATTGTTCAATCTCTGTTACGGCATCTGCATTGTCAATATCTTCCCATTCCATCGGTTTAACTTTCTCTTGCAGATACTGGAAGATAACAAACAAGGCAGGAACGATGAAAATTTGGCAAATCATACCGATTAACATACCACCGATAGAGGCAGTACCTAGTGTACGGTTACCGTGGGCACCTACACCGAAGGCAAACATCAATGGAAGCAAACCGACTACCATCGCCAATGATGTCATCAGAATCGGGCGGAGACGAGCACCGGCACCCAATACAGCTGCCCAAGTGATACTCATACCCATCTTGCGACGATCTAGGGCGAACTCTACGATCAAGATGGCATTCTTCGCCAACAGACCCATCAACATGATTAACGCGATCTGCATATAGATATTGTTTGACATCGTACCCAGAATCATCTTCAATGCCGAAATATTACCGATAGCACTTACACCATTCACAAACAGGAAACTGCCTAACAGACCGAACGGAATGGATAATAATACGGCCAATGGAAGAATGTAACTTTCGTACTGTGCACTCAACAATAAGTAAACGAATACAAAACAGAGTACAAAAATCAGTCCGGTAGCACTTCCGCTACTTTGAGCCTCTTCACGCGCCATACCTCCTAGTTCATACGTATAACCGGTAGGCAGGTTTTCTTGAGCAACTTCGGCAAGAGCCGTCAATGCCTGACCGGATGTATAACCACTTGCCGGAGCTACCATTACTTTCATAGAGGTATAAAGGTTGAAACGACTAATAATATCCGGACCATATACTTTCTCCACAGAAATGAACTGGGCAATCGGGGCCATCTCGCCTGCACTATTACGCACCTTGATATTTTTTAAAGATTCCAGGTTTTTGCGTGATAACGGATCTGACTGAATCATAACACGATACATCTTACCGAAACGATTGAAGTTGGATGCGTACAAACCTCCGTAATATCCTTGCATAGTAGTGAGGATATCGCTCGGGCTGATGCCAGCTTTTTTACAAGCTGCCGCATCAATGTCAATCATGTATTGCGGGAAATTCGGGTTGAAGGAAGTCTTTGCTGAATTAATTTCCGGACGTGCTTCCAATGCTGCCGTATAATCATTAACCACATCGAAGAATTTGTTCAGATCACCACCGGTCTTATCTTGCATATTGACCTCAATATCCGTAGATGCCGAGTAACCCGGGATCATAGGAGGAGCGAAGAACAATACCTGTGCTTCTTTGATAATCTTTTGTGCACGCATATATAAGGAACCGACTACAACGTCTGAATTCTGTATCATGGAACGTTCGTCCCAGTCTTTCAGTTTGATGATGAAAGAACCGTATGATGGTCCCTGGCCACCGATAAAGCTGAATCCGGAAATCATGGTACGTGACAATACCGCAGGATCGGAAGCGATCAGACTGTCTACACGTGCCAGGATTTTTTCAGAACGGTCTTGGGAAGTACCCGGAGGTAATGTCACTGCTCCCATCAGCGTTCCGGTATCTTCATTAGGCACCATACCTGTCGGAGTGGTGTTCATGAAGAATACAAGTATCGCAATGGAAGCGACAACTAATCCCATAGACAACCATTTCTTCTGGATAAAGAACAGTACTCGTTTCTTATAACGTTTCAGGATTGATTCGTATGTATCGTTGAATCTGTTTTTAAACTTCTTCGTACTCATTCCGATCAGTGCCAGAATACTAAGCACTACGAAAATTGCAGTGACTATCGGATTGATACTGAACAAACCAAAGATCATGCCGAGAATGGCAATAAGCGTCAAAGTAAGTGTAATTCCCGGATGCAACATCTTTCCGATAGCTTCGGTATATCTGTTGATCATAGTTGTATGGGCTGCCGTATAGGCTACTTTCATACGTTCTTTCAATGTGGAGTCTTCCGTTGTTCCATCTTCTTTTTTGTGAGGTTTCAGAAGAACGGCGCACAAAGCCGGACTCAAAGTCAATGCGTTCAATGCGGACAGACCGATAGCGATAGCCATAGTCATACCGAACTGACGATAGAATGTTCCTGCTGTACCTCCCATGAAACTTACCGGAACGAATACGGCCATCATAACCAGCGTAATAGATACGATAGCACCACCCAATTCATTCATGGCATCGATAGAAGCCAGACGGGCAGATGTATAACCTTGGTCAAGCTTGGCATGCACACCCTCGACGACCACAATCGCATCATCGACCACAATCGCAATAGCAAGCACGAGCGCACATAACGTCAACAAGTTCAGACTGAATCCTACCAGGGACAGGATGAAGAAAGTACCGATCAGAGCTACCGGAATGGCGATAGTCGGAATCAATGTGGAACGTAAATCCTGCAAGAAGATATACACTACGATAAACACCAGGATAAATGCTTCGATCAACGTCTTCACCACTTCATGGATAGAAGCGAAAAGGAAGTCATTGGCATTCATGGAGATGTTCAGTTTCAATCCGGTAGGCAACGTTTTTGATGCTTCATCCAACAATGCCTCAATATCACTGATGGTTTGTGTCGCATTGGTTCCTGCCATCTGGTATACGATACAAGTCACAGATTTGTGACCGTCTACCCGGTTGGTAAAGTTATATCCCAAACGGTCCAGCTGAATTTCTGCTATATCTTTCAGACGGAGTACTTCACCGTCAGGAAGAGATTTGATAACGATATTTTCAAACTCTTCAGGCTGTTGCAAGCGTCCTTTATAACGGATGGTATATTGGAAAGTCTGGTCACTGCGTTCACCGAACTGTCCTGGAGCAGCTTCGACATTCTGTTCTGCCAGAGCAGCGGAAACATCACCGGGAACGAGCTTGTATTGTGCCATGACATCCGGTCGTAACCAGATACGCATAGAATAATCCTGACCTAAAACGTTGGCATCACCTACACCCTGTACACGTTGAACTTGAGGAATCAGGTTGATCTTAGCATAGTTTTCAATAAACGATTCGCTATAGGTATCCGTCTCGTCATAAAGAGAGAATACTACCAACATGGAAGTCTGGCGTTTTTGAGTGGTTACACCGACTTTAGTTACTTCGGCAGGCAGCAGACCTTGTGCCATAGAGACACGGTTTTGTACATTGACGGCGGCCATGTCCGGATCTGTTCCTTGTTTGAAATATATGGATATATCACCGGAACCCGTGTTTGACGCAGTTGAGGTCATATACATCATGTTTTCTACACCGTTGATTTGTTCCTCCAACGGAGCAATCACGGAATTCAATACGGTCGATGCACTGGCTCCCGTATAGGTGGCTCTTACCGAAACGGTAGGAGGCGCGATGTCCGGATACTGCGTGATAGGCAGTGTCGCCAATCCGATAGCCCCCAGGATGACTATCAGGATAGAAATAACGGTTGATAGTACCGGACGGTTAATAAATCTATCTAATTTCATAATGATTATCTGATTATTAGTTGAAGGCTGTGGCTAAATTACCGTCGTGTTGGTCTTTCAAATGTTGTTGATAGTTTGCTTCTTTTTGCGCCGGTGTGATAGGCTGAACCTTCTGGCCATCTTTCAGGTTTTGTACTCCTTCGATTACGATTTTATCTCCTGAATTCAGACCGGAAGTAACCAAGTAGTCTTTTCCGTTATCCAGATTGAAGATTTTGATTTCTGTATATTTTACCGTGTTGTCCGGTTGCAGAACATAAACGAACTTCTTATCCTGGATTTCTACTGTTGCAGACTGCGATATAGTGATTACATTCTCCATAGCATAAGGAATCAGAACGTTTGCAGTACCTCCGCTACGCAATACATGTTCCTTATTCGGGAAGATGGCACGGATGCTTACCGAACCGGTAGATTGGTCGATAACGCCTGTGATAGCATCCACTTTACCCTCTATATCGTATGTGGAACCATCGATTAATTGTAGTTTGATAGTCGGTATTTTGCTGATTTCTTCTTTGATAGTGCTACCGGACTTGGTCATTGCCAGCAATTCCTTTTCTGTCATTGAGAAGTATACATATACTTCGTCAATCTCGGAAACAGTAGTCATCGGTGTAGCGATAGAAGGGCTTACCAATGCTCCTACACGATAAGGGATATTGTTGATAACGCCATCTGACGGACTTTTAACCTGTGTGAATGACAAGTTCTGTTGAGCAGTGGTCAGTTGTGCTTTTGCTTGTGCCAGCTGGGCTTTGGTCTGTGCCAGGGAGTTTTCTGCCATTGCCAGGTCATAGTCACTGATGATTTGCTTTTTGTTCAACTCTTTCTTATTGTCATACGTCATCTGTTGAGTGCTCACTGCTGCTTCTGCTGTAGCCACTGCTGCTTTGGCAGTGCGTACAGCTGCTTCGTATTGAGTCGGATCAACAATGAACAACACTTGTCCTTTACGTACAGCTGCTCCTTCGTCTACACAGAGTTTTGTGATGAAGCCTGATACTTGGGGGCGGATTTCTACATCTTGTTTACCTTTGATGGTAGCCGGATAGGCAGTTGTTAAATTAGCGGTCGTCTTTTGTAACTCTTGTACTGCATATTCAGGAACCTTTCCTGTGTCATTGCCCTTATTGCCACAACTTGACAAGAGGGCTACGCAAAATGCAAATAAAACAATTCTACTTTTCATACTTATAAATATCTGTTTTTTAATTTAATGCATTTGTTGTCAGTGTGCTGTTCGTCCATATAGATTAAGGAGGTTAAGGAAGAAAAAGCCGGAAACTAATTCGGTTAAATTAGTTTCCGGCTGCAAAAGTACTTTAAATTCGGTATTCTTGTTCTCTGATACCGTGTTTTTTAACTATGTTTTTTACTTTATTTTATGATATACAGGAGTCATAATAAAACTTAACTCATAATCTTGGTAAGGAAGACGGTATTTTTCCAGTGGAATGGCTCCCCAACTGTTCACACAAGCAAGTCCCGCTTGTGCCTTATCGATACAGAAATTGGTGAAGTCTGCCTTTTCTACTTCCGGTGAGTGACGTTGATCTTTACCGTCACCGTCATCCAATGACTCGATGGTATAATTCAGGGCAGAAGCAGAGAAAGGAGCATCCGATATGAATTGCAATCCGTTACCACTAATGTTCAGAAGTCTCCACCAGCGGATATCCGTTTTGGTTCCGGTTTCCTGCGGGCGGATGTAAGGATAGAATTGTTCTTCCACCGTCTGGCGGTATTTGCCTAACATGGCTCCGTGGTTACGGTCAGCATAGTTCTCTCCCGGACCACGACCGTAGTACTCTACCTCGTTGAAGTTGACAGGCATTCGCATTTGCATACCGAAGCGGAACATGTCAGAAACCTTCTTACTCTTGTCTGCCATCATCTTTTGGGTAACTTTCACTGCTCCCTTGTTGTTAATGGTGTAAGTCAGCGATAATGTTCCGCCAATCGACTTCATGTCATATTCTGCACGAACCACTGCCTGATCGTTTTCAATAGCATGTTTCAGAGAAGTCAGTTTCAGTTCAGGATTCTTCCAGGCAGCGTATTTATGTTGCAGTCCGGCTCCGAAATCATTGTCGGTCGGTGCACGCCAGAAGTTAGGAGTCAGTGCGCTGCCGTCTTCCATCAGTTGCATGCCGTTGACGTCGTAGCGACAAAGGTAACCATTGTGCTTATTGAAGTCCATAGAGAAGTTTTCACCTTTCACAATCAGGTAATTGCGGTCGTTGTCCAAAATACTGGGCACGATAACCGGAATGTTGGAAGCCTGTTGATTTTCCAGTTTCAGTTCCGGTGCTTTGTAGTCGCGGATGCTTAACTGGTCGTAAGCGATAGTCGTTCCTGCCGGCAGCAACGTTTCGGCGGCTTTCAGTTTATAGCTCACATTCAGCAACAATTCCTTGCAAGGACAGATATTCTTCACGTCCAACGGAATTTGCACTTTCACAGTTTGCTGGGGTGCAACTTTCAGGTCGGACACGATGCCTGTTTGCACTACTTCCCCGTTTGCCAGTAATTGCCATTCCATATAATATGCAGAGAGGTCGCGGAAGAAATATTCGTTGAAGATATTGATCTCACCTTTGGCAAGATCTGCAGGAGTAGTCCATATATCCTGATAGAAATAAGCCACTTCGTATGCATGCGGATTAGGCACGCGGTCGGGGCTGATTAAACCGTTGTCGTTGAAATTGTTGTCCGAAGCGTCGTATTTGTTGAAATCACCGCCATAACCATAGATATTTACTCCGTCTTTGTTTTTCCAGTGGCAGGATTGATCTACAAAGTCCCAGATAAATCCGCCCTGATATTTCGGATATTTGCGGATGATGTCCCAGTATTCTTTGAATCCTCCCTGTGAATTACCCATTGCGTGCGCGTATTCGCATTGGATTAACGGCTTTTGGATGTCGCCTTCGCTATATTTGATACAAGCGTCGTAGTCATAATACATCGGGCAGAAAATATCGGTGAATTCGCTGGTTCCTGCTTGTTCATACTGTACGGCACGTGTCTTGTCTTCGTTCTTAATCCAAGTGTAGCATTCCTCAAAGTTCGGTCCCATGCCGGCTTCGTTGCCCAGTGACCAGAAGATGATGGACGGATGGTTGTATCCGCGTTGTACATTGCGTTGGTTACGCTCCATGTGAGCTTTAGCGTAACTCGGGTTCTTTGCCAGTGTCTGATCGCCGTAACCCATTCCGTGAGATTCTACGTTGGCTTCGGCCACTACATACAGACCATATTGGTCACAAAGGTCATACCAACGGTTGTCGTCCGGATAATGACAAGTACGTACAGCGTTGATATTCAATTCTTTCATCACTTTGATATCCTGCAACATACGTTCGAGAGAAACGACATAACCGCCGTCCGGGTCCATTTCGTGACGGTCGGCTCCTTTGAAGAGTACCGGTTGCCCGTTGACGAGTATCTGTCCGCCTTTCAGCTCAATCTTGCGGAATCCTACTTTAACGGGGATTACTTCTACTACGTTGTTGCCGTTTTTCAGTGTAGCGGTCAGCGTGTAGAGATTAGGCGTTTCGGCAGTCCATTTGGCCGGGTTGGAGATGGATAGGGTAGTGTTTAATTTGCCAGAGCCTTTCAGGTCGGCAGTTGCTACACTGTTACCTTGAGTATCTGTCAAGTCCAAGGCAACTGTGCCGCTTCCTTTCAGATCAACGGCTATGTTCAGCGTACCGTCTTTATATTGGCTATCCAAATCTGGAGTGAGGCGAATATCCTGGATGTATTTCTTGTCACGTGCGTAAAGATAGCAGTCACGTCCTACGCCAGAGTAGCGGAAGAAGTCCTGATCTTCCAGATAACTGCCGTCGCACCAGCGGAATACCTGGAAAGCAATCACGTTTTTACCCGGTTTCAGGTAGTTGGTCAGGTTGAACTCGGCTTCCAGTTTGCTGTCCTCGCTATATCCTACGTAACGTCCGTTCACCCAAAGGTACATGTTGGAAGTTACCGAGCCGAAATGTGCAAAAATCTCTTTGCCTTTCCAGTCAGCAGGAAGGATGATTTCTTTCCGGTAAGAGCCTACATGATTGTTTTCTGTCGGTACTTGCGGGGGATTGTTTTTGAATTGGCTTCTCCAGGCATATCCTACGTTGACATAGATAGGATCACCGTAACCGTTCAACTCCCAAACGCCAGGCACCTGAAGGTCATCCCAACCTTTGTCGTTGAAATTAGTTTGATAAAAGTCGGTCGGTCGTGCATCTGCATGTCTTACCCAGTTGAATTTCCACGGACCGTTCAGGGTCATGAAATTCGTTGAATTTTCTTTAATGCCGGCTTTAGCTTCATCAGCCGATGCGTAAGCAAAGTAATTAGTGTGCATAGCGGAGCGGTTTACGGAATTCACTTCCGGGTCTTTCCACTCATTGAAGCTTTGTGCTTGAATTGCTGTCAGTCCCAATGCAGCCAAGCAGCAAGAGAGTAGTTGTTTCTTCATGGGTTTTTGTATTAGGTTTGAATTTCGGGAGTCAAAGATAGGGAATAATTTGATTAATAAAGGAGAATAATAAGTCTAATAGGTATGTCAATAGTTCAATTTTAATTTATTTATGAACTATTCAATGGAGTCTGGTAATGGTATGTGGAGTTGGCATAGATTTACGGTGAAAGAAGAACTTGGTAAATTAACTTTTTGAGTATCACCTCTCGAGTATGGTAAAGTCAAGAAGAAACGATGAATAGGCTGTATTTTTCTAGCGTGACATCCTGATACTATGAGTAATACAGCTAATTTTAATGCTTTTTATTTCTTATTTTGTACTATTTTGTCCCTTTTTAGTATGATAATTGTATCTTAAAAACTATTACAATCACTTAATTTGTAGCGAGTGTTTTTAACAAACCTATTTCAAATTCTTAAATTTATTATTATGAACAAACTGACGAGACTAAAAAGATGCAAGAGGTGCATCAGTACGTTAATGCTTATGTGTTGTTCGCTCTTGGCATGGGCGCAAAATACAGTAACGGGAACTGTATTGGATGAATCTAACTTAGAGGTGATTGGTGCCAATGTAAAGGAAAAAGGCACGGCCAACGGTGCTATTACTGACATGAATGGTGTTTTCCATTTAAAAGTAAGCAATCTTCAAAAAGCTGTTCTGCAAATTTCGTTCATGGGATATGAACCTCAAGAAGTGCCATTAAATGGACGCAAACAACTGAAAATTATTTTAAAAGAAACGGCCAATGAACTTCAGGAAGTTACAGTTGTGGCCTATGGTACACAAAAGAAAGAAACTCTGACAGGAGCTATTTCTGCTGTAAACAATGAAGCGTTGATACGTTCGCCGAATGCAAGTGTGGCCAATTCCCTGGCGGGTCAGATTACAGGACTCTCATCCGTCCAGACTAGCGGTCAGCCGGGACAGGAAGACCCTAAGGTGTTTATTCGCGGAGTGGGGTCCTTGACAGAAAGTGCTTCCTCTCCTTTGATTTTGGTGGATGGTATAGAACGTTCGTTTTATCAAATGGACCCGAATGAAATAGAGAGCGTGACGGTTCTGAAAGACGCTTCTGCTACTGCCGTGTTCGGTGTGCGTGGTGCAAATGGCGTAATTTTGGTGACTACACGTCGTGGTAAGGAAGGCAAAGCGAAAATTTCCGTAAATTCTTCAGTTGGTATCCAGATGCCCACCCGTATGCTTGAAATGGCAGACAGCTATACGTATGCTACTTTAAGAAACGAGATTATAACAAATGACAAACCAAATGCTACCGAGAACGATTTGGTGTTCAATAATTATGCAGTTGAACGGTTCAGATTGAATGATGAACCTATTATGTATCCCAGTATCGACTGGAGAAAGTATCTGCTTAATAAAACATCTATGCAGACACAGCATAACCTGAATATTTCCGGAGGAACAAAGGATATACGTTACTTCATATCTTTAGGTTTCTTATATCAGAATGGTCTGTTGAAACAGTTTGAAGGAGTGGGGTATGATAATAATTATAAATACAAAAGATACAATTATCGTGCGAATTTAGACTTTAATGTAACTAAGACTACCACGCTGAAGATTGGTATCGGCGGCATTGTAGGTAACCGGAATGAGCCGATGATTAATGATGCGACTAATTCGATCTGGACACTGATTAATCAGACAACTCCGTTCAGTAGTCCGGGTGTAATTGACGGACAACTCATAGTTACCCCCGAGGAACGTTTTGATAATAAAATAAATCTGGGCAACAGTGCTTTGCCTAAATGTTATGGAACGGGTTACTCAACTGCTATTAATAATACGATGAATCTGGACCTTCTGTTAAATCAGAAGTTGGACTTCATAACCAAAGGATTGTCGGCGGAAATAAAAGGTGCTTATAATACGAGTTATGGTTTTACCAAAAAGCGTAAAGGGCAAGTGGAACAATTTATGCCTTTCTATCAATCTTCTTTGGAAGATCCGTCACTTGGTTATGATTCGCCAGATTTCAACAAGAATATTGTTTATAAGATCAAAGGAGAAAATAAGAGCTTGCAATATGAGGAAACTTCCTCGCGGGCACGAGACTGGTATCTGGAAGCAAGCTTGAGATATAACCGTAAGTTTGGTTTTCATAATGTCGGGGGATTGTTCTTGTACAATCAGAGTAAGAAATACTATCCCGCTCAATGGGTGGGAGTACCGTCTGCTTACATCGGTTTTGTAGGCCGTCTGACGTATGATTACAAATCCCGCTATATGGCAGAAGTTAACTTCGGTTATAATGGTTCTGAGAATTTTGCTCCGGGTAAGAGATTCGGTGCGTTTCCTGCCGGTTCCATCGGTTATATCCTGTCGGAAGAGGCCTTCATGAAAAAACAGAAGGTGGTTGATTATCTGAAATTCCGTGCTTCTGTCGGCTTGGTCGGAAATGACAATCTTGGAAATAACCGCTTCTTATTCCTGCCGGATTCTTATGATGTGAATCTGAGCGGAGTAGACGGGTGGAATAACAATAAGTATGGATTCAACTTTGGTTATAACAGCAAGGCGTTAATTCTGGGTGCATTGGAGAAGCGTCTGGGCAATCCGAACGTGACTTGGGAAACTGCGCTGAAACAGAACTATGGATTGGACGTTCATTTCTTGAAGAGCCGTCTGAAAATCTCTTTGGACTATTTCCTCGAAGAACGTAAGGATATTCTCATCAATCGTAAGACAGTACCTTTATTAACGGGGTTGACTTCATCAATTCTACCTGCTGTAAATATGGGTAAAGTGAAAAACCGTGGATATGAGGTAGAAGTGAGGTGGAATGACAAGATTGGGCAGGTTCAGTATAATGTTCAGGCAAACGTTTCCTATTCAAAGAATAAGATTATTTTCCAAGACGAGGTTGAGCCTAATGAACCTTATATGTGGCGGACAGGAAATCCGGTCGGGACACTCTTCGGGTATGTAGCGGACGGTTTCTATACAGAAGCGGACTTCGGAGAGAACGGCAAACTGGTAGCAGGTCTGCCCGATCCGGGTGTGTCCGTGAAACCGGGTGATGTGAAATACCGGGATTTGAACGGTGATGAGGAAATTACTTCCGACGACCAGACTATCATTGGAAACCCGACTCGTCCGGCTTATACATTCGGATTGAATTATGGCATCAATTACAAAGGCTTTTTCCTGACGATGAACTGGACTGGTGCTGCACAACGCTCTTTGTTGCTGGACGGAGCTTTCAGAGAACCTTTTGGTAATGGTAAAATCCGTGGTTTGATGCAGTTCCATGCAGATACGCGCTGGACACCGGAAACGGCTAATACAGCTACTACACCGCGGTTTACAGAGACAAATGCAGTCTATAATATGCGTTCCTCCTCTTTGTGGGTGCGAGACGGTTCTTATTTGAAGCTGAAGAATGTGACAATAGGATATAACTTCACAGATAAGAAGATGTTGAAGAAACTGGGTATCCAGCAGTTAGGTATAAAACTGACAGGCTATAATCTGCTGACTTTTGATAAGTTTGACATCATGGACCCTGAATGTAATCCGAATAATGCGGATTCTTACCCTATCATTAAAATATATAATTTAGGTATTAATCTAACCTTTTAATAGTGCTGACAATGAAAAACTATAAAAAATATATAGGCTGTCTTTCTCTCTCTGTATTGACACTGATAGGGTGCGAAGACCTTAAATTTGGAGAGAAATTTCTGGATAAGCCGATAAGTAACGAACAGAATATCGATTCTGTTTTTAACAAAAAGGTATATGCTGAGCAGGCACTGGCGGAAACTTATCATTCCCTGCCGGATTATCTGCCGATGCAAGGACGTCTGGGATATGGCGTTCTGGAAATGCTAACCGATCTGGGTGACTGGACGAAAAAGGGAGCGCCTAAATTCTATACAGGAACAGTGGACGGAACAAATACATATCTGGAACATCTTCCATATCGGTTGGATGTCGCCAGTGCTACGATAGGAGTAGGGCCGGTTTATGGTATTCGAAGAGCCTACATTTACATTGAGAATGTGGATAGAGTGCCGGATATGACTGCGGATGAGAAAGCGATAGGAAAAGCGGAAGCGCAAGTAATCATTGCCTATCATTATTCTCAAATGCTCCGTTATTATGGTGGTATGCCGTGGATAGACCATGCATATACGGCAGAAGATGCGATGAAATTTCCTCGTATGACAGTGGAAGAAACCGTACAGAAGATTGTTGGATTACTGGATGCGGCAGCCTCTGTACTGCCTTGGCAGGTGAATGCAGATAATGACGGACGAATGACGGCTGCTTCTGCTTTAGCGTTAAAGTCCAGGGTGCTTCAGTTTGTGGCGAGTCCTTTATTTAATGCTGAAAAACCCTATCTGGAAGGAGATGCTTCGTCTCAATTCCTTACTTGGTATGGTAACTATTCACCAGACAGGTGGCAGAAGGCGTTGGATGCCGGATTAGAATTTATGCGGGCTAATAAAAAGAACTCGGACGCTTATCAACTGGTGAATACAGGTAATCCCCGCGATGATTTTGCAGCAGGATATTTCAATCGCCATAACGGTGAAGTCTTGATTTCTTCCAGAAGATTCACCACTTATGCTACGGGAAAGCTTCCGTTTGCCCAGGTGCGTTATGGAGTTGCTTCTCCTACATTGACTTATGTCGATATGTTTCAGATGAAAGACGGAACAGAATTCGACTGGAACAATCCGGACCATAATAAATTCCCTTTCTTTGATAAGGACGGAAACCCCAGAAGAGACATCCGCTTATATGAAACGGTTGCTGTGAATGGAGATAAGTTTAAGGGCGCCCAGAAAGTGCAGATTTATGAAGGAGCCACCCAGGCGCCTTATAAAGACGGACGAATGAGTTACAATGGGGTTGCCATGAGAAAATTCATACGGAACTTCAATGACGAAGTGAATGGTAAATTTTATTCTTGTCCGTTGATCCGCCTTCCGGAGGTTTATTTGAATATGGCCGAAGCGATGAACGAATTGAATAAGGCGGAAGTCCGTGATGAGTTTGGCAATACGGCTTATGATTATCTGAATAAAACCAGACTGCGTGTGGGTATGCCTGCGATTTCGGCAACAGATGTTCCGGCCGGCAAACCGTTGCGTGAAGCAATATTACGCGAAAGAGCCATTGAATTCGGCTATGAAGAAGTACGCTATTTCGATCTGGTACGTTGGAAACGCGCAGATATATTTACCGGACAATTGTCACGTCTGATTATTAAAAAAGCGGCCGGTGAGCCAAGCGGCTTTTCTTATGCCGTATCTCATGCAATGGCGGAAACGCGTCAGTATGCAAAACCTGAAAAGTGGAACGACAAGTATTTCCTGTTGCCTCTGCCTATAGATGAGATAAACAAGAAATATGGATTGATTCAGAATCCGGGTTGGTAATAATCAAATCGTTGAACAATAAGAAGAATGATTATGAATAAATCACTTTATATCGTAGCTTTCTCGTTGGCATTTGCCACTACGGGTATAGCGCAAAATAATGAAGGACAAGATAAGGTAATCGATCTGGGCACACAGACGACCACCGAATTACGGAAGACACAGGCTGTCTCTACCATTTATTCGGATGAATTAGATAAAAATGCTACCACTAGTCCTTACAATGCCATTTATGGCCTGTTGCCGGGATTGAGTGTGATGCAGAACACTAGTTGGGGCACAGATAAATCTCGTCTCAATGTGCGGGGACGCGGTTCTTTGAATGGAGATACACCTTTATTTGTAGTAGATGGTTTTGCACGCCCTCTCGAATATATCAACCTTTCGGAAATAGAATCAATATCCGTTTTGAAAGACGGTGCTGCTACTGCTCTTTGGGGAGGCAGAGGCGCTAACGGAGTGGTATTGATAACTACCAAACGCGGTATATATAACCAGAAGGATATAAAAGTAGACTACAAGTTTGGTTTAGGCTTACCTGTTAATCAGCCGGAATTTGCCGATGCTTATACCTATGCCAAAGCCCGTAATGAAGCATTGAGATATGATGGCTTGCAACCGGACATGGATGAGGCTTCTTTCCTGTCCGGAGGCAATAGCGATCTTTATCCGAATGTGGACTGGCAGAAAGAAGCGTTACGCAATCATACAACCAGTCATCAACTGGACATCACTTTCCGCGGAGGTGGCAAGCGGCTTCGTTATTTCAGTGTCCTCAATTACAAAAACGATATGGGACTGCTGAATAGCAAGTACACTGATTATACAGATCGCTATAACTCCCAGATGAAGAAATACTTCCTCAATCTTCGCATGAATCTGGATGTGGATATTACGGACGCGACAAAATTGAAATTGAGTATGCTCGGTATGCTGCGAGAGACCAAGCGTCCCACCACATCGGAAGCTACTTTGTTTGAACAGATTTTCAACACCCCGTCCGCCGCATTTCCCGTGCAGACACAGAATGGATTCTGGGGCAGTAACAATGTGCTGAAAACAAATCCGATAGCCAATCTGGCGGACGTAGGTTATTATAAACTGAATCAGCGTATGTTGCAGGCGGATTTGCGGTTGGTGCAGGATTTGTCTGTATTGACTCGCGGGTTGAGTGCGGAACTCGCTATTGCTTATGATAATAATGCAACCTATCAGGAAACAGCTAAGAAAAGTTTTATGTACCAGACCATTGAAAAAGGCATAGACGGAGAACCGATTTACACGAATTACGGAAATCCTAACGATGAACTGGAAATCAGCAACAAAGGATTGGCCAATCAATACATACATGCCAATTTTGAAGCGAAGGTCAATTATCACCGGACATGGGATAAACATGATTTTACGGCCAGTGCTATGTTTCGTCAAGAATCAATGACGTTGACAGGGGCTAATAACAGTCGTTACCGTCAATACATCATCGGAACCGCAGGTTATAATTTTGACAACCGTTATATGGTGGATATCGTAGCCAACTGTTTTGGCAGCAGCGTATTGGGGAAGAACGACAAGTATCGTGCATATCCCGCCATTTCTGCCGCCTGGATACTTTCGAACGAGAATTTCATGAAAGAAATTTCTGCTTTTGATTATCTGAAACTTCGTGCTTCTTACGGACGCTCCGGATATGATACTTATGATTATGACATGGATAAGCAATATTGGGTAGGAAGCGGTGCTTACTATTTTCAGGCCGGAAATACTTCTGCCGGAAGTAGCCTGAAGGAAGGAGTGTTGGCAATGGAACAACTGGATCTGGAAGTTGCGGATAAATATAATATCGGTTTGGATATGAGCCTGTTCAAGGGACTGACTTTTTCTATTGACGGTTTTTATGACAAGCGCACTAATATCCTGATTGACGGAAGTGGGCTGATCTCATCGGCAATCGGGGTTACTATTCCGCAGATGAATGCAGGAAAAGTGGAAACAAAAGGAACGGAACTCTCTGCCATGTGGAAAAAGGAATACAAGGACTTCAACTATTATATCGGAGCCAACTTCTCCTATGCCAAAAGTAAAGTCGTAGAAAATGGTGAGGGATATCAGCCGTATGGCTATTTGTCTAAAAAAGGTTACCCTGTCGGGCAGTGTTTTGGCTGGGAGGCTATCGGTTATTTCAGAGATGAGGCGGACATAAAGAGCAGTCCGGTGCAGAAATTCTCGGAAGTACGTCCAGGTGATGTCAAGTACAGAGATCTGAATGGCGATAACGTGATTGACAACAATGACCAGAAGGCGATAGGATATTCCACTGCCATACCGGAGATTTATTATGGCATTAATTTGGGATTTGAATATAAAGGTTTTGGCGTGGATGCTCTGTTTCAAGGAGTAGCCCATTATAGTGTGATGTTGAACACTGCCAGCGTATACTGGCCGTTGAGAAACAACACGAATATTTCCAACTGGTATCTGAATGACAGAATCCGCTGGACGGAAGAAACGAAAGACATCGCAAATGTCCCCCGCCTGACTACGCTGGATAATGCCAATAACTTCAGAAACAGTACACAGTGGTTGGAGAACGGGAGCTATTTCAAACTTCGTAACCTGAATGTCTACTATAACCTTCCTTCCTCTTGGGCGAAGAAAGTGAAAATGGAGAAGATTCAGGTGTATGCGAGAGCTAACAATCTTTTTTCGCTCGATCATGTGAAGTATATGAACTGTGAAGATCTGAAAATCAATTATCCGGATATGACTTCTGTTTATTTCGGGTTGAATATTAACTTCTAAAATGTGAGATGACCATGAGAAAATATATCCTATTATATACAGGTTTGCTATTATCCGTATCGGGGTGTAGCTTGCTCGAATTGGACGAATCGACAGGCTTGGACAGGGAAGAGGCCTATTCCTACTTTAGCAATGTGAAAGGTTTGGCTACCTACGTTTATAGCCAGTTGCCCGGAGATCTCGGAGTGCTCGACGGGGCTTTGAGGGAGTCTGCAACGGATAATTCTGTTTATGTCTGGAGTGATAATAGTGTTCACGACTTTTATAACAATGCCTAGAGTCCCAACAATGCAGTCGATAATATGTGGTCGAAGTGCTATGGAGCTATCCGTTCCGTCAATTCATTTCTTGAAAACTATTCACAGGAAAAACTGGAGCGTTTCCGCTGGAACGACACGTATGAAGAAGACATTGCCAAAGCTACCATGTATCGTGAAGAATTACGGGTGTTGCGAGCTTTTTATCTGTTCGAACTGGCTAAACGATACGGTGATATTCCACTTTTGACACGTACGTATGCTTTGGATGAAATCAACGGCGTGGAAAAGACTTCTTTCAATGAAGTGATAAAATATATCTGTGACGAATGTAGTGACGCGGCCAAAACTCTGCCTGTCAGTCATCAGGACTTTTGGGCGGAGACGGGACGTGTGACCAAAGGTACAGCGTTGGCATTGAAATCCCGTGCTCTTCTTTATGCGGCGAGTTTGTTGCATAATCCCGCACAGGATGCCGATAAATGGAAAGCGGCTGCCGATGCGGCTTATGCTATCATAAAAGAGAACTGGTACAGTTTGCCGAAGACGAATGTAGATCCTCTGTATGACAAGAATGGTGGAAACGATGTATTGAAATCTCCGCAATTAATTTTTGAACGTAGAAATGGGGAAAGCTTTGATTTTGAAGCTAACAATTTGCCCATCAGTTATGAAAAGGGGAAAACAGGCAACGTGCCCACCCAGAACCTGGTGGATGCCTTCCAGATGACTAATGGAAAAGACTTTGACTGGGAACAGATTACACCGGGGCAGAATCCGTATGAAGGCAGAGACCCAAGATTCTATAAAACGGTGCTTTGCAATGGCGATACATGGATGAACTCGACCATCCAGTCTTATGAAGGAGGAAAAGACGGTGCCGGAACAACCGGAGCGACTACCACAGGTTATTATTTGAAGAAGTATATGAATGAGACTGTTTCTCTAGCTCCTTCCAATGAGAAAAAGAAACCGCACCATTTCATCATATTCCGTTATGCGGAAATTCTCCTGAACTATGCGGAAGCAATGGATGCCTGGAAAGACGCTGATTATACGGATAATGACCATCCGTTGTCTGCACGTGCGGCACTGAATCAGGTGCGTGCTGCTGCTGATATGCCTGCCATTACAACAAGCGGCGACGCGTTTACTGAAAGCGTCCGTCGTGAAAGACGAGTGGAACTTGCGTTCGAAGACCATAGGTTCTGGGATATCCGCCGTTGGAAAATCGGTGATAAAACCAAAGCTATTTATTGCATCAAGATCACTATGGAAAACGGCTTGCCTGTTTATAAGAAAGAATTGCTTGAAACACGTAACTGGGATGATAAGATGTACTTATATCCTATACCACAGACTGAATATTATAAGAATCCTAATTTAGGTCAAAATACAGGCTGGTAACTATGACTAAGCGAACCCTAAAAGTTTTTGTCTAACTTTTAGGGTTCATTTTTATGGGAAGAAGTCCTTTTCTATGTGTGGTCCCTTGTTCCAGTTTTATGCTGCAGGATCTGGAGCCTCACCGCTACCGCCTTCGTCCGGATTTTCCGGTTTATTTCCCCCTCCATTTCCAGAAGAGGTGCCGCCGTTTCCTTCCGTCTTGTAAATACTTACATTATCCAGCATATCCTTAAATTTATATCCCGGAGTAAATACAATTTTCACTCGTCGAACGGTATCGGCATCTACATCTTTTTCCTCTTTCTGGCTTTTGCAGTTCATGCCCGGACGGAAACATCCGAAGTCACCTAATTGCACAGACAATCCTTTGTTTAGGTTCGTGTTCAACGCATCAATCAGTGCGTCAATCACGTGTTTCACTGCGCCTTCGGGAATCATACCGAACATGGATACTTCCTTGCATAAATCTCTGAAATTTACCGTATTGGTAATTACATTCTGTGCTACATACTTTTCAGTCTTTGTTTTGTCAAAGCCGAAAACTCTTTTCTTGACAACATACTTTAATGCCATAGTCTTTCTTCTTTTAATAGTTAGTTAATCTGTTTTATTGTTGTTTTGTGATCACGATGCAAAGATATGGTTTCCGAAATTCATGACCAAGCTAAAAAAGAATTGTGCGTTAATAAATTAGTTAATAAGTAGAATGCTGCTGTATTGGGGAATTTTATGTAAAAAAAATTTGGCAGAAAGATAGAAGAAGAGGATGCCGATCAAGATATTGGGGTGTCAAGTGTGGGGAAGGCATCCTCTTCGAAGATAGAACGAAAGGACTACTTGCACAAGCAATCTTTTTCGCTTTGTTGTCTATCTTCTATATATACTGGTAAGGAGTATGATTCTGAATTATTCCGTATCTTCTTTGGTTCGCAGGCTGACTAACTCTGTCCACTTGCTTATACTTAAGTCGAACCCTCCTTTCTCCAGATGTTGGAGGGCGGTTCTAAAATGTCGTATTACTTTTTCTGTATCATTGGTTGTTTTATACTCAAGCTCTCCAAGTGCATATTCAAGACGTGCCATTTGGATGTAATCTAACAAGGTATAGTTTTCGTCAACGGATAAAGTTGAAAGATAGTTCAACAAGTCGAATGCTTTTTCTCGTTCTTCATCTGATAAGTTGGAGATGGGGCGGCGCGCGATAGGGTGCTGCATTAATAGAATAATGTTTTCTTTCAAGTCATCGTACATATCTTTGTTATGTTTGTCGCATCATTTCCCTGTGGTGCGCGGTTTAAAAAAGAGAGCGTGGGAAACTACCAACTGTACGCCAACCATAGGCTCGGCAAAGACCCTCCGCGACATAAGTGATAGTCCCACGCCCATTGGGTATATAAACAAATTATATACAGAAGTGTGCACGAGACCTGACATCACTTATTGCCATTCGCGGTAAATTTTTGCCGAATTTATGGTTGAATGCAATAAATAATCGTTCTCTGTAAAAAAATAAAATGTTCCTCTCTACGTATGAAAGGAAACCGCTACAAAAGTAGCAATAAATATTGATAAAGCAAGTAATCTTGTTTTATAATTTCATAGATAGTTCTGATTTACTAAAAGTCAGTATAAATATGATTAATATAAAAAGAACCCTACACTGAATTATTGTTTTTTTGTTCAGTTCAGAATTGGAATTCTAGGTAATTCTGCTAGATGATTTTAACTTAACTTTCTGTTTTCTTTGCATAAACCACCTGTTTGCCTGTTCCATAACGGATTAAGAGTCCACGTTCGATAAAAGCATTCAGTTCTTTCAAAGCACGTTTTTTGTCGTGTCCTGTCAATCGGCTATAGTCGGTGCGGGTCAGGCAGGGATATTTGTTCAGATGCTGGTTGATTATTGTCAAACATTCTTCTTCACTGTGCCCTTTCCCATGGTGACGAGTCATCGATTCTCCACGTTCTAGTCTCATTTGCTGGCCTACTTCTTTCTTAAACTGGCTGCCTACCCGGAAATTGACATTCTTCAGCTCAATAGATTGTGCGTGCACATCTTTTTTCTTCATTACACGAGGTCCCTTTAAAGACACTGAAAAATATCCGATATCTCCCAGTTCCACAATCCATCCGTTGGCAATCAAATCTCTCAACTCGTTTTGGAAAGACTGCATGGCGCCCGCCAGTAAACTGCGGCTTATTCCTGTGAATTTGTGTACACGGTCTAGAAATTCTTCCTGATCAACGGTTCCTTTGAATACTACGCGGGGATGAAGCGGTTGTGCGTCGCCTGTTTGTTGAATGTCAGGCGTGTCGTAAAGGTCATATTGTATACTCATATTCGTTTTTATTTAGTGTAGGCACATTGATAAATCCGTTTGCCTATCCGGATTTACTTCACTTGCTACTTTTATTTCGTTCCACTATAGTTTCTCTTTCGTCCCACTATAGTGCTCCGCAAGGGAAACTATAGTGTTCTTTGCGGAACACTATAGTGGAACGAAAAAAGATTAGGCAACAAAGGTAATCTCTTTAGGCAATAAAACTAATTATATTAGCAGGAAAAAAATAAAAACGTCGCAAATATTGTTTATTACCTTAAGTCACCCTTTCCTTTTTTAATAAATTAGCTAGAAAGTGTGGTGTTTATTGAATAAGAACGCTTATTTTTGCAGCATGTTACAATTTGAGAATCAAAAGATAAAGCAAATAGTTCGCAAGGTGCTTCCGGTAGTAACGCTGGGAGCTATGTTATATTCCTGCGCCAGTATTGGACGGCCGGACGGAGGCCCTTATGATGAGACGCCGCCCCGTTTCATCGGTAGTACTCCTGCTGCGGGCGCTCTGAATAATGAAAGGACTAAAATTTCTTTGATGTTTGATGAGTTTATTAAGCTGGAGAAAGCAACCGAAAAAGTCGTTGTTTCTCCTCCCCAGATACAGCAACCGGAAATCAAGGCTTCCGGCAAGAGAATACAAGTCAACCTACTCGACTCTTTGAAGCCTAACACGACCTATACGATTGACTTCTCGGATGCAATTGTCGACAATAATGAAGGTAACCCGCTAGGGAATTTTGCATTTACGTTCTCTACCGGTACGGAAATCGATACGATGGAAGTAGCAGGAACGATGCTCGATGCCTCTAACCTGGAGCCTATTAAAGGTATGCTTGTCGGACTACATTCCAACTTGAACGATTCGGCTTTCAACAAATTGCCTTTCGACCGTGTGGCACGTACGGACAGCCGTGGGCGTTTCTCTATCCGGGGTATAGCTCCCGGCAAGTATCGTATCTACGGTTTGATGGATGCCGACCAGAACTTCACTTTTAATCAGAAGAGCGAGAAGATCGCTTTCCATGACTCGTTGATTATCCCTCGTATGGAAGAACGTATCCGCATGGATACGGCTTGGGTGGATTCATTGACTTATGACACGATTGTTGAGAAGAAATATATGCATTATTTGCCGGATGATGTCATCCTCCGTGCCTTTAAGGAACTCAATTATTCGCAATACCTTATCAAGTCGGAAAGACTGGTTCCGCAGAAGTTTACGTTCTATTTTGCAGGTAAGGCAGATACTTTGCCTGTATTGAAAGGCTTGAACTTCGATGAAAAGGATGCTTTTGTTATCGAAAAGAATCAGCGGAACGACACCATCCATTATTGGGTAAAAGACTCCCTGCTCTTTAAGCAGGATACGCTGGCCATGAGCCTGACTTATCTTTATACGGATACATTGAATCAGTTAGTGCCCCGTACGGATACGCTCAACCTCGTTTCGAAGCAGAAATATAAGAAAGAGGAGCCGGATAAGGACAAAAAGAAAAAGAAGAAAAAGAAAGGTGAAGAGGATGAACCCGAACCGACAAAATTCTTGCCGGTAAATGTCGGTGCTCCTTCGTCAATGGATGTATATGGTTCTATCTCTTTGAGTTTTGAAGAACCGATAGCCAGTTTCGATACTGCGGCCATCCATCTACGGCAAAAGGTAGATACGCTCTGGAAAGATATACCATTCGACTTTGAACAGGACTCTGTGAATCTAAAGAGGTTCAATCTGTATTATGATTGGGAGCCGACACTGGAATATGAATTTTCGGTAGACTCGACTGCGTTCCATGGTATATACGGATTGTTTACAGACAAAATAAAACAAGGGTTCAAGGTGCGTAGTTTGGAAGAATATGCCAAAATCACGTTTGTGGTGACGGGAGCGGAACCTAATGCTTTCGTTGAACTGTTGGATGCGCAGGATAAAGTGGTACGCCGAAGAAGAGTAGAGGAAGGAGGTTATGCCGACTTTTATTACTTAAATCCCGGTAAGTACTCCGCCCGGTTGATTAACGACCGGAATGGAAACGGTGAATGGGATACCGGCAATTTTGAAAAAGGGGTGCAGCCCGAAGAGGTGTATTATTATAATCAGATTTTAGAGCCGAAAGCCAACTGGGATCTAGAACAAAGTTGGGATATTCATGCAGTTCCGCTGGATAAGCAAAAGCTGGATGAACTTAAAAAACAAAAACCAGATGAAGACAAGAAGAAAAAGGATCGGGAACGAAATAGTCAGAACCGCCGTCGTTAGCGTTCGGCGCAATTTTATTATCGGATTAGTGGCCTTACTGATGGGAGCTTTCGCCCTCCCAGCCAGTGCTCAATGTGAAGCGAAGAATGATGCGTTTCAATCCGGCGAACACGTAATGTATGATTTATATTTTAACTGGAAGTTTGTCTGGGTGAAAGCCGGACTTGCCAGTCTGACGACGAATGCTACTACTTATCATTCACAACCTGCCTACCGGATTAACCTGCTTGCTTTGGGCAGTAAACGGGCGGATTTCTTTTTCAAGATGCGCGATACGCTGACTTGTGTGATCGGTGAAAAACTGGAACCGCGCTATTTCCGCAAAGGTGCCGAAGAGGGAAAACGTTACACGGTCGATGAGGCTTGGTTCTCTTATAAGGACGGTCTTTGCCTGGTAAATCAGAAGCGTACTTACCGGGATGGGGCGTTTAATGAATCTGAAGATAGTGATAGCCGCTGTATATACGATATGTTGAGCATTCTGGCGCAAGCGCGTTCTTACGACCCTGCAGATTATAAGGTGGGAGATAAGATTAAGTTCCCTATGGCTACAGGCCGCAAAGTGGAAGAACAGACGCTTATTTATCGCGGTAAAGAAAATGTAAAAGCAGAAAATGGAGTGACTTACCGTTGCTTGATTTTCTCATTAGTTGAATATGATAAGAAAGGAAAAGAGAAGGAAGTGATTACTTTCTTTGTGACGGACGATTTGAACCATCTTCCTATCCGTCTGGACTTGTTCCTGAATTTCGGTTCGGCAAAAGCATTCTTGAATAATGTGACCGGCAACCGGCATCCGCTGACTTCTATCGTTAAATAGAGATAAAGAGAAAAAATAGATAGGGCTGAAAGCTACCTTTGCGGGTGTACTTTCAGCCCTATCTGTTTTTTATTCCTGAATTTCGAAAGGCACTTTCTGATCTTTCCGGAATACGCTGGATTCAAAAGTGGCAATCAAATCTCCGTTCTGATTCGTTACATCTACCTGATAGCAGCCTGTACTTCGACCGATGTAGCGTTCGCGTGCTTCGGCAAAAAGGGTGTCACCAGGTCCGCTTGCGCGTAGAAAAGTGATGCTGGACGAGAGAGAGAAAGCCAGTGTACCGTGCGAGTTGGCTGCTGCGGCCAGTGCCAGGTCCGCCAATGTGAAAATGGCTCCTCCTTGTGTACGGGCGCCTGCATTAAGATGTTCTGGTTTTATTTCTAACTTGGCTTTACTGTATCCTTTGCGTACTTCCAGCAGTACTACTCCTGTATTTTCGGCAAATAAATCATTCTTAAAGAAATCTTGTGGAGTCATATGAGTTTGTTTAAAGTTGTCAACATTTGTATCTCTAGGTGTGATTCATCTTTATAAATCTACTATTTCTTTTGCAAATGTACCAAAATTGTCTTTCATTTGGATTATTTGGGTCGGTCAATTCTATTTAAATGCACTACTTTTGCCATTAAGAAAATTAATCACTTAACAAATAATCCATGTATTATGAAAACAATTCTTAGCGCATTAGGAGTTTCCCTTTTGATCTTAACGAGTTGCGGTGGACAAAAAAAGGTTGAAGTAGACTTTATTCAGGACAACATCGACAACGCAGTTGCACAAAACACGATTCAAACGGATATTATCGAAAAATCCGGTAAAATTTTGAATCCGAGAACTATCAATAAAGACGGTAGTATATCTTATATACCTATTGATGACTGGTGTTCCGGCTTTTTCCCAGGCAGTATGTGGCTGACATATAACCTGACTGGAGATCAGAAATGGTTGCCGTTGGCTGCGAAATATACTGAAGCCCTTGACTCGGTGAAATATCTGAAATGGCACCATGATGTAGGTTTCATGATTGGTTGCAGCTATCTGAACGGCTATCGTCTGGCAAACAAAAAAGAGTACAAAGATGTAATTGTTGAAACGGCTAAGTCGCTTTCCACTCGTTTCCGTCCGAACGCAGGCGTTATTCAGTCGTGGGATGCCGATAGAGGCTGGCAGGGAACACGTGGATGGAAATGTCCGGTGATTATTGATAATATGATGAATCTCGAACTTTTATTTGAAGCAACTGCTCTTTCTGGAGATTCTATTTTCTATAATATTGCAGTGAAACATGCTGATACAACGATGGCTCACCATTTCCGACCGGACAACAGCTGCTACCATGTGGTAGATTATGATCCGGAGACAGGCGAAGTGCGTAAGAGGCAAACTGCGCAGGGATATGCGGATGAATCGGCTTGGGCTCGCGGACAAGCTTGGGCACTCTACGGATATACTACTTGCTATCGTTATACGAAAGACAAGAAATATCTCGACCAGGCACAAAAAGTATATAATTTTATATTTAATAATAAGAATATGCCGGAAGATCTCATTCCTTACTGGGATTACGATGCTCCGAATATTCCAAACGAACCGCGTGATGCTTCTGCTGCCGCTTGTACAGCTTCTGCCCTTTACGAACTGAATGGCTACCTGCCGGGTAATCACTACAAGGAAACCGCTGATAAGATTATGGAAAGTTTAGGCTCGCCTGCTTATCGTGCGAAGGTTGGAACAAATGGAAACTTTATCCTGATGCATTCAGTAGGTAGTATTCCTCACGGTCAGGAAATCGATGTCCCTCTGAATTATGCTGACTACTACTTCCTGGAAGGACTGATGCGTAAAAGAGATTTGGAAAAGAAATAAGGAATAAGAAATAACAAAAAATAATGAATGGTAAACAGTGAACGATGAATACTCTACAGATTCTGACGTAACATGTTTACCGTTTATCATTCAGCATTGGCTATTTATTATTCCCTTCTTATCATTTATCACTAACCTGTTTTAATCATTTATCATAAACCATCATGAATAAACCTATAAACCTTCTTGTAGGAGGCTTGACGCTCTTTGCCGCACAAGGTTGCAAGGCTCCGAAACAAGCGTCCCAACAAGCGGAGCATCCTAATATAATCTATGTATTTCCCGATCAATACCGTAACCAGGCGATGGGCTTCTGGAGGCAGGACGGATTCCGGGATAAAGTAAACTTTGAAGGAGACCCCGTGCATACTCCTAATCTGGATGCCTTTGCACGTGAATCTATGGTCTTGTCGTCTGCACAGAGTAACTGTCCGTTGAGCAGCCCTCATCGTGGAATGTTACTGACCGGTATGTATCCGAACAAAAGTGGTGTACCATTGAATTGCAACTCTACACGTCCGATCAGCTCCTTGCGCGAGGATGCGGAATGTATCGGCGATGTGTTCAGCAAAGCAGGTTATGACTGTGCTTATTTTGGTAAACTTCACGCTGACTTCCCGACTCCGAACGATCCCGAACATCCGGGACAGTATGTGGAAGAAAAACGTCCGGCATGGGATGCCTATACACCGAAAGAACGCCGGCACGGCTTTAACTACTGGTATTCTTACGGAACATTTGACGAACACAAGAACCCGCATTATTGGGATACGGATGGTAAGAGACACGATCCGAAGGAATGGTCACCTTTGCACGAATCAGGCAAAGTCATTTCTTATCTGAAAAATGACGGTAACGTACGTGATACCAAGAAACCTTTCTTCATAATGGTGGGCATGAATCCTCCTCACAGCCCGTATCGCTCCTTGAATGACTGTGAAGAGCAGGATTTTAATCTTTATAAAGATCAGTCTCTGGATAGTCTGTTGATTCGTCCGAATGTCGATTTGAAGATGAAGAAAGCGGAGTCTGCACGTTATTATTTCGCTTCCGTTACCGGAGTAGACCGTGCTTTCGGACAGATTTTGACGACATTGAAAGAATTGGGATTGGACAAGAATACAGTCGTAATCTTTGCTTCCGATCATGGTGAGACGATGTGTAGCCAGCGCACTGATGATCCGAAGAATTCCCCTTATTCTGAATCCATGAATATTCCGTTCCTGGTTCGTTTTCCCGGTAAGATTCAGCCGAGGGTGGATGATTTATTGCTCTCCGCTCCTGATATTATGCCTACGGTGCTTGGCTTGTGCGGACTGGGTGATTCTATTCCGGCGGAAGTGCAGGGACGTAATTTCGCTCCTCTTTTCTTCGATGAAAAGGCTGAAATTGTTCGTCCTACAGGTGCACTGTATATTCAGAATGTAGATGGCGATAAAGATGAAAATGGATTGGTGCAGACTTACTTCCCTTCTTCAAGAGGTATCAAGACGGCTCAATATACATTGGCGTTATATATCGACCGTGATACGAAGCAATTGAAGAAAAGCCTCTTATTCGATGATGTAAAAGATCCATATCAACTGCATAACCTGCCTTTGGAAGAAAATAAGGAGATTGTGGCACAACTTTGCGGTGAAATGGGAGCTATGTTGAAGGAAATTAATGATCCTTGGTATACGGAAAAGATTCTGTCGGATCGGATTCCTTATTAGCGATTAGTAATTTATAAAACGCTGATTAACTCAAATAAGTGCCAATTTTAGGAGTAAATCTCTGCGACAATAATAGGTGTTAATCCGCATCCGCGTTTAAATTGAAAATAGTAATGAAAAACAGTTGTTTTATAGTATTATTCCTTTTGGGAATCATTCCTTCAGCTTTCGCTCAACTCATCGGATTTGAAGAAGAAGTGCCCGAAGCATTTACAGTTTCCGGAAAGGGAGAAGTGAAAATCTCTTCTCTTTTTTACAAGGAGGGTGAAAGTAGTCTGGAATGGGACTTTCAGCCCGGTTCTACGCTGGATGTTCAAATTGCTCCTTTATCGTTGAATACGAGAAACGAGAAGCAGTTCGGCATTACCTTGTGGATTTATAATGAGAAACCGCAGCAGGATTCTATTCGTTTTGAGTTTCTGAATAAGGAGGGAGAAGTCTCTTACTGGTTCTCTTATCGTTTGCAGGCAGCAGGCTGGCGGGCTTGCTGGATCTCTTTTGAGTATATGCAGGGCGACAAGAAAGATAAGAAGATCGTAGCCTATCGGCTGGTTGCCCCGCAACGGAAGGGACGTATCTTTCTTGACCGTCTGATTTTTCCGGAAAAGAAAATGAATCTTCGTACCACTCCCGACCAACAGTTGCCTACCAATAATGGGCTGTCTAATCGTGACCTGTGGCATTGGTGTCTCGTGTGGAAATGGGAACAACAGTCGTATGATATTCCTCTGCCTTCTAAATTGACAAGCGAACAAAAGAAGGAGCTGAAGACTATCGAACAACGTTTGACTGACTTTCTGGAAGTGAAAAAGGCTCCGCAAGGACCGATTAATGCTGCCTATAAAACATTTGAGAAAGCGGCTATCAGTCCATCCATCGCTGGGACGGGATTTATAGGAACTCCTATTGTTGCTCCTGATGAACAGGACAAGAAGAAAGGAGAAATGTCATGGAACGATATTGAAACGATGCTTTCCGGCTTTGCCTATGATGCTTATTATAACCAGAACGAAACATCAAAGAAAAACTACTTTACCGTATTCGACTATGCTATCGATCAGGGATTTGCATACGGTAGCGGTATGGGTACCAATCATCATTATGGTTATCAGGTACGTAAGATATATACAACTGCCTGGCTGATGCGTGATGCTATCTATAAACATCCTCATCGGGATGCTTATCTCTCCACATTGCGTTTTTGGGCGGCTCTGCAAGAAACTCGTCAGCCATGTTCTCCAACACGTGATGAATTGTTGGATTCCTGGCATACGTTATTGATGGCGAAATTTATTTCCGCTATGATGTTTCCCGATGCAAGGGAACAGGCGCAAGCTTTGAGCGGCTTGTCACGTTGGCTATCTTCTTCTTTGCGTTATACTCCGGGAACGATCGGTGGTATAAAGGTAGACGGTACGACTTTCCATCATGGCGGTTTCTATCCGGGATATACCACTGGAGTACTTGCGACTGTAGGAGAATATATTGCATTTACCAATGGTACAAGTTTTGAACTGACCGAAGATGCGCGCAAACACATGAAATCAGCCTTTATTGCTATGCGCAATTATTGCAATTTCTATGAATGGGGCATCGGAATCAGTGGCCGTCATCCTTTTGGAGGGAAGATGGGAAGCGATGATATCGAAGCATTTGCCAATATCGCTTTATCCGGCGATTTGTCCGGTCAGGGAAATACGTTTGATCGTGGTCTGGCTGCCGACTATTTACGTCTGATACGCAATAGTGATACTCCGAATGCGCGTTTCTTCAAGAAGGAAGGTATTCAACCGGCACAGGCTCCACAGGGATTCTTCGTTTACAACTATGGTTCGGCAGGCATTTTCCGTCGTGCGGACTGGATGGTGACATTGAAAGGGTATACCACTGACGTATGGGGCTCTGAAATTTATACGAAAGATAACCGTTACGGACGTTATCAGAGTTATGGCTCCGTGCAGATTATGGGGAAAGGAAATCCCGTGTCACGTGCCGGAAGCGGTTTTGTGCAGGAGGGATGGGACTGGAACCGTTTGCCGGGTACAACTACCATTCATTTGCCTTTCGATTTGCTTGATAGCCCATTGAAAGGAACGACTATGGCACGCTCCAAAGAGAATTTCTCCGGAAGCAGTTCTTTAGATGGTAAAAATGGAATGTTCGCTATGAAATTGGCAGAACGGGATTATGAGAATTTCACACCAGACTTTGTGGCCCGTAAATCCGTATTCTGTTTTGATAACCGGATGGTTTGCCTGGGAACAGGTATTTCGAACTCCAATGCGGATTATCCTACGGAAACGACTCTTTTCCAGACAAAATATAATGGTAAGGAGCCCAAAGTAGGAGAGGATAACTATTGGCTTCATGATGGTTATGACAATTATTATCATGTAGTGGACGGAACCGTTCGCGCACAGGTGGCAGAACAGGAATCACGGCACGAAAAGACGCGTGAAGTTACTAAGGGAAAATTCTCTTCTGCCTGGATAGAACATGGCAAGGCACCGAAAGAGGGGACTTATGAATATATGGTATTGATACAGCCTTCTGCTTCCGATCTCGACGAACTGCGTAAAACTCCTGCATACGAGGTGTTGCAACGCGATCAGACTGCTCACGTTGTTTATGATAAAAAGACTGGTATCACGGCGTATGCCGCTTTTGAAGCTTATCAGCCTGCCGCTGATAAAGTGGTCGTCGCTATTCCTGCGGAAACAATGGTGATGTATGCAAAAGAATCTGATAAGGGTATCCGTTTAAGCGTCTGTGATCCGAATCTGAATATAGAAGAGAAGACGTATACAACGAAAGAGCCCAGTCGTCCTATTACTAAGGAGATACGGCTTAAAGGACATTGGAGATTGACAAGCCCGATGGAAAATGTCCGGTTGGAACAGCAGGGAGACCAGACCGTACTGACAGTAACCTGTCAGCATGGACAGCCGGTCGAAATGCTCATGGAAAATAAATAATTAGTGAATAAGATAAGAGAAAACAAGAATTTAAAGAGAGGTATTAGTCATCATATTTCTATGAAAAAAGAGAAGACCGGTTCATGGGGAGCCGGTCTTCTTTGTATTTACACGGTGCGTTGAGCACTTTCTTTTCTTGTTACTTATTCAGTCTCCATTCGAAACCGTCTTTAGTATCTTTGATTTCAAATCCGAGTGCTGTCAGTGCGTTGCGGATTTCGTCGGAAGTAGCCCAGTCTTTGTTGGCTTTCGCTTTCATACGTTGTTCCAGTAACATATCTACTACCTTGCCGTAAGCTGCTTCACGACCATCTGAAGAGCCTTTTTCTTCTTTCAATCCCATGATGTCGAAACTGAACAGATGGAATGTTTCTTTCAGGTCTTTCAGGTCTTCGGCGGAGATGGTGGCATTACCGGCAATGATATTGTTTATAATGCGGGCGCCTTCGAAAAGCTGTGCGATGACAATCGGTGTATTTAAGTCGTCATTCATTGCTTCGTAGCATTTAGCGCGCAGTTCTTTCACGTTGATTCCCTCTGAAGTTGCCGATGCGGGAGTAATCTTATCCAATGCGTCAATGGCTTCCATCAGACGCTGCAGGCCTTTTTCGGATGCTTGCAGTGCTTCATTGCTGAAATCTACCGTGCTGCGGTAATGAGCTTGCAGGATGAAGAAACGGATTGTCATTGGTGTGTAGGCTTGTGCCAGCAGCTTATGAGTACCGGTGAAGAATTCGTCCAGCGTGATGAAGTTGCCAAGTGATTTACCCATCTTGGTTCCGTTGATGGTAATCATGTTGTTGTGCATCCAGTAGTGAACCATGTCATCACCTTGTGAGGCTACCGATTGTGCGATTTCACATTCGTGGTGAGGGAAAATCAAGTCCATTCCTCCTCCGTGAATATCGAAGTGTTCACCCAGGTATTTGCGTCCCATAGCGGTACATTCGGCGTGCCATCCGGGGAAACCATCGCTCCATGGAGACGGCCAGCGCATGATATGTTCAGGTTGTGCCTTTTTCCAAAGGGCAAAGTCGGCGGGATTGCGTTTCTCGCTTTGTCCGTCGAGGTCACGGGTGGTATTCAAGACGTCGTCCAGATTACGTCCGGAAAGTTTTCCGTAGTGGTAATCTTTATTGTATTTGGCTACATCGAAGTAAACGGAGCCTTCGCTTTCATAGGCGTATCCGGCATCCAAAATCTTCTGTACCAGTTGGATTTGTTCAATGATGTGTCCTGAAGCATGTGGCTCAATGCTTGGAGAAAGTACATTCAACGCTTCCATTGCTTTATGATAGCGGTTCAGGAAATATTGAACAACCTCCATTGGTTCCAACTCTTCCAGACGTGCTTTCTTGGCGATCTTGTCTTCTCCGTCATCGGCATCGTGTTCCAGATGACCTACGTCGGTAATATTTCGTACGTAGCGTACTTTATATCCTAGGTGGGTGAGATAGCGGAATAACACATCGAAGGTTATAGCCGGACGGGCGTGTCCTAAATGGGCATCTCCGTAAACAGTCGGTCCACACACATACATGCCTACATGAGGTGCATGAAGCGGTACAAACAACTCTTTCTTTCTATCTAAGGTGTTGTAAATGGTAAGTTGATGTTCCATAACATTTTATATTTGTTTTATTGGAACCGCAAAGTTAGTATAAAATCTGAATATGCGCCCTATCTTTAATCGGTTGATTTTAAGTGTCGGGTCGTTTTTACCAGTAATGTGATTTGTTTCCCGGTATGAAACTAACAGTTTCACACCGAGGAACCAATAGTTTCATTCCTTGAAACCAAAGGTTTCTCACCGAGAAACTAAAACTCTGCCGGCATGTCAGTAAATGTTTGGCTATTGTTGATTGCAAAACTTATTGATTGCTTCGGCTACACCATCCTCTTCGTTACTCAGGGTGATGTAATCTGCTGCTTTCTTTACAGGTTCTTGAGCATTTCCCATGGCAATCCCCAGTCCTGCAAACCTAATCATGGATAGGTCATTATATCCATCACCTATGGCTATAACTTCTTCACGCGCTACTCCTATTTCTTTTAACAGGACGGCCAAAGAAAGAGCCTTGTCGATACCTTGCGGGACTAATTCGAGAAAATAGGGTTCTGAACGGAAAACATTAATGCGACCTTGTAACCGGAGACAAAGTTCGGCTTCAAGTGGAATCAGTTTATCGGCATCTCCTACGATGAGGCATTTGGCTACGGGAAGTGTGATGTCTGTCAGGAAGTCATTTGTCTCCCGAACTGCCATTTTATTGAGAAAGGCTTCTTTTAATACGTATGGATCTTGAGAGTTTTCGGTTATTATCTCTGCTCCGTCATAGGTTAATATACTTAGTTGATGGGTACGGGCACATTCGTAGAGCACTGGAACAACTTCATTAGGCAACACATTTTCATATACCATCTCTTGTGTTTCCCAATTAATGATTTCTCCTCCGTTATAGGACAGGATGAATCCACCGAATTCATTCATACGTAACTCATTAGCTAATGGCACAATACCATAAGTAGGTCGACCGGAAGCTAATACCAGTCGTATTCCTTGCTCTTGCATACGTATCAGAGTTTCCCTGTTGCGGGGAGTGATTTCCTTTTTAGAGTTGGTGAGTGTGCCGTCAAGATCGAGCACGATAAGTTTGTATTTCATGTAGGGTTGTTTTGGATGCAAAGATAAATTAAAAAAGTTTTTCTGCAAGGTGGTGGGGGAAAAGATGTGGCTTTAGCTGAAATTGCACTGTGATAGTGCAATTTGTTTTGTTATTTGCACTATTATAGTGCAAATAATCGTATCTTTGTCTATAAACCAATGCTATATGGATAAGTTATTTGAGTATTTTCACAAGATGATACGGGAGACTAATATTGAGTTTCACCGGTATATTTATTCCAGGATAAATTGGAATAGTCGCATGATAGGGCTTACGGGACCTAGAGGAGTAGGGAAGACGACTCTTGTATTACAGCACATTAAAGAAAAGCTGAATTTAAATGACTCTTTATATGTGACGGCTGAAGATTTTTATTTTGCCAGCCATCGTTTGCTTGACTTGGCAGATGCTTTTGTAAAAATGGGAGGCAAGTATTTGTTTATTGATGAAATTCATAAATATAAAGATTGGTCGAAAGAGCTTAAATTGATTTACGATTATCATTCAGAGTTGAATATTGTTTTTACAGGTTCATCTGTATTGGATATTAATAAAGGAGCTTCAGATTTGAGTCGTCGCGCTGTCATGTATCAGATGCAGGGACTTTCTTTTCGTGAGTATTTGTATTTATTTCATCGTATTCCTTCTGGAATATACAGTTTGCAGGATATTGTAGCGCATAAAGTGGAAATTCCGGGTTTGGAGCATCCGCTTCCACTCTTTCATGACTATTTGCAGAAAGGCTACTATCCTTTTGCATTGGAGGAAGATTTTGATATACGTTTGCGACAGATCATCAATTTGACTTTGGAGTCGGACATACCTCAATTTGCTGATATGAATGTTTCCACTGGGCGTAAACTTAAGCAACTTCTTGCTATCATTGCTAAGAGTGTGCCGTTCAAGCCTAATTTTAGCAGTATAGCTAAAATTCTTGAAGTGAGCCGTAATAATATATCCGATTATTGCCTTTATATTGAAGAGGCAGGGTTGATAGCGCAGTTGAGAGATGCTACCGGCGGAATACGCGGGTTAGGGAAAGTAGATAAAATTTATCTGGATAATACCAATTTGATATATAGTCTGGCTCAAGATAATTCTAATATTGGAAATATCAGGGAGACTTTCTTTTTGAACCAGACCCGTATTTTTTCGGATGTAGTAGCTTCTCCTGTTTCTGATTTCTTGATTGATGATATGACATTTGAGGTGGGAGGAAAGAAAAAGGGACAAAAGCAGATTCAGGAGGTACAGAAAGGATTTGTGGTGAAGGATGATATTGAAAGAGGCTTTATGAATGTGGTGCCGTTGTGGCAGTTCGGAATGGGATATTAGTCAATAAAAAAAGGATATCCAAATTCGGATATCCTTTTTTATTGATGTTGTAATGTTTTCTTATTCTATGTTTGCTCCGTATCCATCCATATCTGTTGCCAAGACAAATATACCGTTTTCTACATCAGTAATGGTCAGTGGTGCAGTGGCGTGAGGAGTCAATACATAGGGGTCAACTTTCGCACTTGCATCACAGTTGCTATGGTAATTATACCATTTACTGTTACTTGTTAATCCATATACGATATTATCTTTAACATCTACTGTAGTTACACTTACAGGATGAGTATCATTTCCCACGTAAGTATAAAGGTTGCTATTCTTTGCAAAACTTGAGTCTACATAAAAGATGTTTTTTGTCATCGTGAGACTACCTTTATTATGTCTGAAATATGGATTGTTTCCTGCAATATTAATTACTGTATTATTAGATATTATTGCAGTAAGATTTCCTTCTGTAAAGTCTGTTTGTAATCCCCAATTCAATATTTGACCCACATAAGGTGTTTTACTGTATACTATATTATTGGTAAATGCAAATTTCTTGTATGGAGCCAAGTTTTTGGTTGTATATAGATGTATGAGAGCTTTGTTGTCTGCATTGACCATAATACGAGTTCTATTAATAATGATCGTATTGATACCATTCAAATTGTCTTTTGCTGTATCTTGATAAATTGGGTTTTTAACGTCGCTGATCTTACATTCATCTATGATCAAAGCTGTGAAATCAGTAGCACTTGAAGTATTCGAATTGTTGAAATATTGTCCATCAGTAGTGAAACTACTCATATCTAAATGAATATTCTTTATGAAGATATTTCCAGAGACTGTTTTCCAAACCCTACTAGGTTTAATGACAGGTTTAGAATCAGAATATTTCCCAATGATAATAATTGTATTATTAAGGTTTACAGGATTGATTGTTGTAAAATCATTATTTCCTGTTAAGAATAAGATTTTGACTTTCTTGGAATTATTGATATAGCTGTCAAGTTCTGGTTCTGTTCCATCCAACTCTACTACTTCTGCATCGGGATAAGTATTTTTATCAAATGTGATATCACCGATTGTTATACTTTCTCCGTTATCGAATTTTGCTTTATAGTCAATCCGTGTTTCTGCTTCTCCAAGCTCTACCTGTATTTTTGCGATGGCAGCATATGCTCCTGAAGTTGCAAGAATAGATACGTCTTTGGTATTATCAGCGACGGCACGCGATAGAGTTTTTGCTGTTGCAGGAGCTTTTATTGTCAATGTTCCTTCATCGTTATCTGCGGACGGTTCAGACAAAGTCGCTTCCCAACCTTCGGGAGCGGTAATGATATAAGATTCTACTCCCTTCATGTGTACAATGAAATCTTTCGTAGATCCTGCTGCGATTCTTTGTATACCTACAATACTTTCATCAAACTTGCAGTAGAAGTTGCTGATGATAGGGATAGATAACTTTGTGCCATCTCTTAATTCAATATTGAAGTTGTTGCCAACCTTTTCTACAGAGTTGAAAAATTTATCTTTTACGGCTTCCCCGTCGGTTGCTTTTACAGGATTGCCTGCAGAGTCCTTTACGTTCTCATAAGTACTACCGTCGTAGCTGACTTGCCAGTATCCTGTTGCTGCATCGATTTGGAAAAGAGGAGTCTTTCCATTTTCAGCCGTTGCTTTTATAGGATTCCCGCTTTTATCTTTCAGTTGTGTGAAAGTGCTTCCGTTGTCATAGCTTACCGTCCAATAACCATCGTTGTCGATGCCCATTTGAGGAATCAAGGCACCCGCTCCGGTTTCTTCAACGAGTTTGAGTGTCTTGCCATTACTTAATGTAATGGTATATATACCATCCTTTAATTCAATATCAGTAATGGTAGCGCCTTCTTTGCAAAGTTCGCGTACGGCTTCAATGTTCCAGTTCAAATCTTGAACGGTTTTTTCAAGGGCGGTAACACGAGTCTTTAAATCGTTAACGTCGTCCCATAAGTCGTCTGTCTTATTGCATCCTACCAGACATACAGTCAGTAACATACATACGTACCAAAGTTTCTTCATAATTGTATCTTGTTTTTAAAGTTATTACTGGAGTGAATTTAACCAAGCCGGAACTGCACCTAAACGTTTGCGTAATTGGGCTTCATAGAGTGAATATGGAGTAACGGTATTACCCTGTTCTTCATTCAACTTCATTTGGCTTTCATCGAAATGAATACTACCGCCATGATATCCCACTACGATAGGAGGAAGGAACTTCCACCAAAGAGAATTGTTGTCCCACCAGATGAATGGAGAATCCGCAACATTGTTCTTGGCATTAAAGTTCCACAAAGTCAAATCGGCTAAGTGATTAGGCATTTGGTTGTAATCACCTCCCTGGCGGAATCTCATAAAACCACCTGTACAACGGTCAATCAGCGTTGCACGAGGTTGTGTGGCATGAGACTCAAAGCAACCGTCAGTTCCCCAGTCTACATTCCAAATGACAGCACCTATACTTTGCTTGGATACACCACATGCGTGGTATTGGCCTGCTCCTTGTTCGTATACATTTTTGTTATCTATAAGGAATCCGTTTGATTTGTCCGTCACTTTGCCTATAAATACGCGTGACGAGGCTTGCGAACGGATAGCTGCGTGACCACGGTTTCCGTCAATGACCACATCGTATACGGATACATTGGAACTGTTGACGATCGAACTTGCTTCGCTGACGCTACGAAAGCCCACGCGGCGCATCCATGAATTTGTCAGGCGAATAAGATTGATAGGCTTGTAGGCTCCATCGTCCTCCCATGAACCGTGATGAGTAAAGTCAACTTTAGCTTTTCCTTCAAAGGTCATATCTTCCACACCTACATTCTCATAGTGGGGATATTTTTGGATAGTCCATTTCCATTGTGGATCTACAGCATGCATGATTGGCTCTTTGAAAGTAACAGTTTGCCCGTCGATGGCTGCTACTAAATGATAATCGAAGACCTGTACGCCATCTTCATGTAGATTAGTCATGTTTGAAGTGGGTTGGTAAGGTGCTAATTCTGCTTTGATAAGTTCCGGACTATTATCAGCCAGTTGTAAACATACCCAATCTCCGACTTTAATACCTGTGGTGGAGGCCACTTCTACTGAGAAAGTCCCCTTTTCGGCGTTTCCCGTAACCTCGGTAATAGGGGATAATCCACTATTATGCTTGATTTCCAGCATGACAGGTGAGGAATACATGACACTTGGATTGGTCGGTTGGTTAGGGGCATCCATTTTTATGACAGTTTGGTCGCGTCCGTCACCTTTCAGGATTACTCCTCCCATTAATAACTGAATTGTTTGTGATTTTCCATCTACATCATCGGCTGCCGTATGCAGAATGTATTCTCCTTTAGGAAAATAGATTATCGCCTTGGCATTGTCCACTTTTGAGCCTATTTTGGCTAATATTTTGGTTAAGGCTTCCCGGTCGGACTTGCCGTCATTGGGAATAGCACCGTAATCTTTTACATTATATACAGTGTAACCTAAAGACCATACATCGGGAGGTGCGACTTCACCATGTTTATAACCAGCATAAGAGAAATCTAGCAGTACATTATCTGCTTGTCCTAAGTTAAATTTGTTCCATACATCACATGTGTTGGCATCATAGCCTGTTGTCAGTAGTCGTACTTTGAAAGATATTATGCGGATATAGTTTTTAGAAGAAGTAATAATAATATTGATTGTTTCTTCTTTATTCTCTATATCATTTGCTTTCGGTGAAGTAATGGAAAGTTCATTATCTTTTAAAACGACATTCCATCCTTGTGGAGCTTTAATCACCGCTCCTGTAACATCTTGTTGTTCCACTTCATAAAGGCGTGTTTCGTTTAACGGGAAAATAGGAGTGTTTTCCATACCTTTTATCTTTAGATAGAATGTATCGATCACTTGAAGTTCAATGGTCTTATCGCTACCATATATAATGGTTAGTTTCTTGCTGGTAGTATCATATTCTACCTTGTCAAAGATCGAATTTTTTCCGGCACTTTCAATGGCTTCAATTTTGCTGCCGTCATTATTGGTCAGATACTGATAAGTTTTTCCATTATCATAGCTAACTAGCCAATAGCCTTCTGCATCTACTTTTAGTTTAGGAGATTGAATAGGGTTGGACGGCCCGTTAGGATCGGTCGGCTTACTGGTTGGAATGGCATATATCTTATTGCCATTAGCATCTTTTAGAGGCATGTAGGTGGTGCCTCCATCAGTGCTATAAATCCAGTATCCTTCGTTATCTACGGATAAAGTGGGGACTAGCGCATTAACGTTTTCTCCACTCATGACGGTGATACTTTTTCCGTCACTTAATTCTACAG
>NZ_JBDFVF010000030.1:0-85392 GCF_040913205.1 Bacteroides sp. MSSM.1001136sp1_RTP21357st2_D2_RTP21359_211015
TTGCTTTCCTTTCAATATCAATTCAAAGATAAATATTTTGATGCTGCAAATCTAAGGTTGCCGCTAGGGCGATCCCCGAGCAAAGAGTTTTTGTTGTTTAATGAAAGTTTACAGCCCGAAGTCTTGCACTTATAAGAGAAGATACATAATTTTGCAACATATCTAAAATGACAACTTATACAGGAATTACAAAGGGACAAGTAAACTTATTTAGGTTTAAAAAAATATTGAGTAAACTAACTTAGGTATAACAAGCGAAGTTGTCAACTAAATCCAGTACAGTACAAGTCCAATAGTACGAATTTTAGTTTCATATAGTGAAACTAAAAGTTTCTCGGTGTGAAACCAATAGTTTCATATATTGAAACAAAGTGTTTTTTCAAGATGCGCAAATATAGTGCAAACCTATTAAAATTCAAATAGTTATAAAACTAATGTTTTAATCGGATGTGGTGAATAAAGCTAAATAGAGCATATTTGGGAGTGAGTTATGTTACTTATCTGTTACCTCTTCCAATTTGCCTACTAATCGGATATAAGGCATTAGTTTTCAATATATTGCATTATTCTTCATAACTTCAAATACCTCAACAGTAATTAAATTTGTAACTAAAAAAGTTGAGTTATGAGAAGTACATTCAGAGTGTTGTTTTACACTAAAAATCAATCGATTAAGAATGGTAAAGTACCTGTAATGGGACGTATTACCATCAACAAGACCACAGCTTGCTTTAGCTGTAAGAAGGAGGTGTCTATTTCTTTATGGGACGCCAAAGCTAATAGGGCTAAAGGGAAATCCGAAGAAGCTAGAATGTTAAACCAGGAACTTGATAATGCCAAAGCCCAAATTGCCAAGCATTACCAATACATATGCGATCATGACAGTTTTGTCACAGCCAAGAAAGTCTATAGCCGCTATGTCGGTTTTAAAGAAGATTCCCACACCCTTATGGAGCTTTTCAGGGAACAGCTTGAGTCATACAAGGAGAAAGTAGGCAAGGAAAAGGCAAAAAGCACCTATCTTGGTTTAGTAGCCGATTATAAGAGCGCATTGCTTTTTTTGAAAGACAAAAAGAATGTTGAGGACATTGCACTTGATGAACTTGACAAAGATTTTATTGAAGACTATTATAATTGGATGTTGGGCACATGCGGCTCGGCCAGTTCTACAGCATTCGGACGTGTTAATACCATGAAATGGCTAATGCATATCGCTCAAGAGAAAGGTTTAATAAAAGTTCATCCCTTCACGGGTTTTGGATGTAAGCCGGGATATAAAAGACGTTCATTTCTCTCTGAAGAAGAACTGCAGAGGCTTATACATGTAGAATTGAGGTATAAACGTCAGCAGGCTATGCGTGACATGCTACTTTTCATGTGCTTCACAGGCCTCGCCTTCGCAGATCTGAAAGCAATTACTTATAAGAATATCCATACAGATTCTGATGGTGGCACATGGCTCATGGGAAACCGTATAAAAACAGGCGTAGCATACGTCGTGAAATTATTACCTATAGCAATTGAACTTGTAGAAAAGTATAAGGGTGATAACAAAAAGAAAGATTCTCCTGATTGCGTTTTCCCCGTCGGTGATTATGAAACCATGAAAAGTAGTTTTAAGGTTTTAGGGAAAAAGTGTGATTGTAATGTAAATATCACCCCTCATATCGGGAGACATACCTTTGCAGTTTTGGCTATATTGAAAGGCATGCCGTTAGAAACTTTGCAAAAAGTATTAGGACACAAATCGATTCTTTCCACACAAGTCTATGCTGAACTGATCAATCCGAAGGTTGGGGAAGATACGGATAGGATGTGCGACAAGATTGGTTCCGTGTATCGCTTGGCCAATTAGAATAAGTATGAAAAAGGCACTATAAAATATTTTGTGTAAATGTAAAATACGGGATTCAGTATGGGTTCCGTATTTTTTATTTAATAGCTTTGCAAAATGAAGAAAATTATGAAAGAGAAGAATCATGTAGTGCCTGATGAGGTATTAAGTAAGGAGTTCCTTAGCCAGTTCAAGACAGAAGCTGATGTCAGCAAGTTTCTGAAGCAGTTACACGCGCAGGTATTGGAGAAAATGCTTGAAGGTGAGATGGATGCGCATCTGGGTTATGAGAAGAATTCGGTTTCCGGTCATAACAGCGGTAATTCCCGTAACGGCAGCTACCCCAAGAAAATCCAAACTGAACACGGTGAAGCGGTCATACCTATTCCCCGTGACCGTAACGGTGAATTCAATCCCATAGTTGTTCCCAAACACGAGAGTCGTGGGCTTTCCATAGAAAAACTTGTTATCTCCCTATATTCCAAAGGAATGAGCGTGTCCGACATTGAAGAGGAGATGCGTGAAATCTATGAAATAGAACTGTCCACATCAGCCATTTCCATCATTACGAACAAAGTCAACCAGGCTGCTCAGGAATGGCAGAACCGCCCTTTGGATCCTGTCTATCTCATCGTTTGGATGGACGGTATTGTATTCAAGGTTCGTGACAACGGAAAAATCATCAACAAGACTGTCTATCTCTGTGTCGGTCTGAAACAGAACGGCTTGAAAGAAGTCCTTGGCATGTGGGTGGGAAAATCAGAAAGTTCTTCATTCTGGATGGGTGTCCTGACAGATTTGAAGGCCCGCGGAGTACAGGACATACTGATTACCTGCACTGACAACCTGAACGGGTTTACCGACACCATACGTGCCGTATTTCCTCAGTCTTCCACGCAAATATGTGTTGTACATCAAATCAGGAACTCCTGTAAATATGTCGTTTACAAGGACAAGAAAGAGTTTACAGCCGATATGAAGAACATCTATAACGCGCCCAACAAGGAGGCTGCTGCCGTGGAACTGGATAATCTGGAAAAGAAATGGGGAGGGAAGTACCCTTATGCCATCCTCTCATGGAGGAATAACTGGGATGACCTGACTGTTTTCTTCCAGTTTCCATTGGAAATCAGGAAAATAATCTACACAACAAATTTCATTGAAAATCTGAATGGAAAAATCAGAAAGTACACTAAATCAAAGCTTTCATTCCCGTCGGATGATGCTGTGAAGAAAATGGTATACCTCGCTTTGATGGAGATTGAGAAGAAATGGACAATGCCGATTACTAACTGGGGATTGATTATGAACCAATTTATGCTTATTTTTGAAAACAGAATCCAGATATAAGAGAACTTATAACTGAATCCCGTTTCTATTTACACAAAATTATGGATACTGCCATGAAAAAACACCCTTCAGCAAATGTTGAAGGGTGTTTTTCGTATTCAGGCAGGTTGCTTATTTCAAGTAACGCCTGAAATCTTTATAGTTCTTTTTTAGTACCTCGTATAGCCCGCTTTCCGGATAGAGCAGTTTACCCCCGACAGAGGTAATTGAGGTATAAGGTATTGCCTTTTCATCCCGTAGTGTTTGTAATGTACGCTTGGAAACATGAAGCATCCGGCATACCTCATCTCCACTCAGATAATGTTCGTCTGCAATCGTCGGACGTATCCGTGCCGCAGCAGCCTCCAGATTTTTTCCTGTCCGTTTGATCCATCCGGTAAGTTCCTTGAACTCTTCCGAATCTTTAGTGATAATGTCTGCCATACTCTTTATTTTCTTTTTTTGATTAGTCCTTCCTCCAGAATTTGCTGGATGTCCACTTCTTTATAAAAGAATTTTCCACCGATATTAGAATAAGGAATCAGCCCGTTATCCCGGTAAGTCTGCAGTGCCCTTTTGGAAATATTGAGAGCCAGGCACACATCCTGCGCATCCAGTCACTTGTCCGGTGTTACGGGGGCTATTTTCTTTTGAAAGTCCATCATTTGCACGGACAGCATACTTAGTTGTTTCTTCAAGTCCTGATAAGCACTTGTTTCGATAATTGTCAGTTCCATGATTTATAAATTAAATTGTGAATAATGAAATTGGGTGCAAGATAAAGGGAATATTACTATAAATCAATCGTTTAGTTTCCAGTGTCGTTAATAGTCATTAATAGTCATTTTTTGTCAGCGTAGCTTTTCTTATACTTTTTATTTAACGGGGGAGTCGTGAAATCCGACATCCCTTATACAAATGGTAACTCTTTCATCTTTTTTCCTTTTTTGCCCTGCCACATTTCTTTATGATATGGATTTCTTCGGAGAAATCAGAAATATGAGTATCTTTGGAACGAAATATAGATTTAAATGGCAGGCAATAGCCTTCCAATTAGATATAGACATAACATTCGCAGAATGTCTCAAGACGGAAATCTGGTAAATTTCAATGAATAGAGGCTTTTTGTGTATTGCTTATGCTATGCTTTGTCATAGCGTGGCTTACACAGCTACTATTCATAGGTTTACCAGAACCTCCGTCTTGGAGTTGGGTAAGGCCACGCTTTCTCAAATACTTCTGCCGAATAATATTTATAGGTTAAATATTATACTTATGGCAAAACTCCAATTACTTGCAATCACTACTCTTGACGGATACCTCTTCGACAGGACTGTTTCTTCCCCTTTGTGGGATAATCCGAACAAATATGGCCTCACCAAAATACGGGAACGTGCTACACAGACTCTCGGGCCGGATGTATCTTTCATCTCATTGACACAATGGAAAAAGAAAAATGAAGGTATTTATTTCATAGAAGCGGCTCCGGATACAATTTCCGTTATAAGCAGCATGTTCAGATACTGGTTGGTGGATGAAATCATCCTTTTTGTCGCACCGTATATCCAAGGGGACGGCATACGTCTGTTTACAGAAATTCCCGGTCCTTCCTCATGGGAAATGACCGGGAACAAATGTTTCAGATCCGGTATTTGCAGGCTGGCCTACAAACGGATTGAATAACCTGCAATTATCTTCTTATCCTGACTGACTTGGTTTAGACAGGCATCTTATATTTCTCCCAATATTTTCTTGCCTTGTCCGGTCCTATCCAGTTCCGTTGGTCATCGATTCCCCTGTCCGAGAGTTGTTTCCTGACCAGCTTCTGGATATCAATCTCCCCTTTGGCTATCTTGATCAGCAGTTCGGAAGCAATCGTATTCAGCATTAAGTCCGGATTCAGTTCATCCGGTATCTCTTCCATTTCTTTTTTCATAAGTCGCTTCTTTATTTTTTAGGTTTATTATCCTTGAAAGTCATCTCAATCCTGTAATTGTCATCCAGCTCGAGTGATGCCTCATACTTCTTTCCTTTCTTGCTGGTAAACTTCAGATATCCGGTACGTTTCCCCGATAGCAGCAGGAGCATCTGATTATCCGTCAGTTCCCTGCCGTTGAACGTTCTAAATAACAGGAACCCACAATTGGGATCGCTGCATTTGGCGACCTTGTTAAAGACGATAATCGTTTCTGCTCCGCATTTGGGGCAGTTACAATGTGGCAAGTCCGGATGGTTAAGTTTCAGGGCAAGCAGTTCCGAGGTGATTTGTTGGGTATAGGAATTGATGCTCTGAGTAAATGTTTCCGTGGAAACTTTGCCGGTTTCGATTTCATGCAAGGCGCATTCCCACCCTCCGGTCATGCTCACGTTGGCGATCATCTTCTCTTTTACAATATCATATACTTCCAGTCCTTTGGGAGTGGGAATCAGTGACCGTCCGTTTCTTTCCACGTAGTGTCTGGCAATGAGCAGTTCGATGATTCCGGCACGTGTAGCCGGTGTACCCAAGCCGGAATCCTCCATTGCCTCTTTTTCCTTTTCATCGTCCAATGTTCTGCCACAACCTTCCATCGCAGCAAGCAGGCTTGCCTCAGTGAATATGGGCTGCGGTTTGGTTTTCTTGACCAATGTATCAATACCGAGCACGGGCAATATTTCGTCTTCCTGAAATTCGGGCAGAAGACTTCCTTCTTCTTTCTCACTGGGTTCGTTATAGATGCCTCTCCACCCCGGAACTTTGATTTGGCTTCCTTTTATCCCGAAAAGAACGCCGTTACAGTCCGCTTGTACGGATACCGTTTCTTTCAGGCATTTGCCGGAGAAAGCCTCCAACATGCGTCCCGCGATCATGGAATAGATATTCTGCTCGTCAAGGGAAAGCCTCTGGGGATAGTTCTCCGTAATGATTAACGCATGATGGTCCGTCATCTTGCTATCGTCCACACAGTGCCGGTTTAAAGGCTGGTTACAGAGGTTTTCCGCATGCCATGTGAAACGGGGATGTTGCTTAAGCAGGCCGATGAGGGAAGGGACTTGTTCGAAGATGTCTTCTGTGATATAGCTACATCCGGTACGGGGATACGAAATGTAGCCTCCTTCATATAATTTTTGAGCAATGTTCAGCGTCTGTTCTGCGGTCAGTCCGAGTTTGGTATTGGCACTTCGTTGCAGGGCGGTCAGGTCATAAAGTAGCGGAGCTTCTTCTGGAACCTCTTTCTTCTCCACTTGCACCACTTTGGCTGTCGTCTCTTCATACACTTTTTTACGGTCCACATCGAGTTTTTCCGGTGTATCATATTTCCCGGTACAGGTTAAGACGAGTTCTTTCCCTGCTTTCGTTGTCCGTAGCTGTAGCAGATAATAGGGTTTGGCTATAAAATCCCTGTTGTCCAGATATCGACGGCAAATCATGCCAAGTGCCGGTGTCTGTACTCTTCCCAGAGAATAGTTACTCTTGCCTGCAGCCATGCTCAAAGACAGGCTGGCATTCATACCGACGACCCAATCTGATTCTCTCCTGGCTTTAGCGGCACGGTACAGGTTGTCAAACTCCTTACTTGATTTGAGGCTATCAAATCCTTCCCGTATCGATTTTTCTGTCATGGAAGATATCCACAAGCGTTTGGTTTCCTTATGATATCCCAGATATTCAAGCACATATCTCATAATTAACTCTCCTTCCCGCCCTGCATCAGTACAGGATATCACTTGATCAGCCTGACCCAACAGTTTACGGATTACTTCCAATTGTTTCAGAGCCGTCGGATCAGCCTTGTATCCATCTTCGGTTTTAATCTGACGGACAACCAGTTTGAACGGGTCGGGAATAATAGGCAGCATCTCCTTTTCCACATGGACAATGCCGTAGTCTTGAGGCAGGGCCAATGCCAACAGATGGCCGTAAGTTCATGTGACGGCATATCCGTTCCCACTCAAGTATCCTTCCTGTTTCTCCGTTACGCCCAGGACCCGGGCAATGCTGCGTGCCACCGAGGGCTTCTCACAAATACAAATTGTTTTCATGTTACTTTCTTTTTTAATATGAATGACTATTTAATTTTTACACTCTTGACCTTTGATTTTTCTTTCCGTACCCTTTTCTTCGGTTCTTTGGGAATGGAGAGCTTCTCTTTCTTTTCCGATACTTGTATGCTTTCCGTCAGATTCGGCAGGGGTATTTCCTTTGCCGGAAAACGGCTGATTAAATCCATTGAGATTCCTGACATTCCCGCATTCAGTTTCACCTGATCTGCCGGTTGGAGGTATTTCTCCCCGTTCTTTCCGGTTGCCAGTTCGTACATGACTGTTTCACGGCCCTGGAGGATTCCTTCGTAATTTTGGTAAGGAAGGTTTGATTCAGACAGTCCGTTCTGCTGAAGCATCCCACAAATCTCATCGGGTGGCAATCCTCCGAACTTCCGGTCAAAAGGAGAAGAAAGAATGTACTTGTATGTTGCCAGAAGCTGCTTTTCATGGCTCATATCGGGACATCCTTCATATTCCTGCAGTTGTTTGATTTTCTTTTCAATGCTGTTCAGAGCTTTGAAAGTATGTCTGTCCTTATTCTGAATAGGCATACTACCCATTCGGACCAGTTCCATCTGGATACGGTTCAGGCTGGACGTTTCCCATTTATTCAACAGATTACTGCGATTGCTCCGGTAATCATCCCGGAGGATAGCGATTGGATTTTTGGTACGAAAGAATAATCCGATCCGTTTTCCCCATGAGGGTTCGTGGAGGTTGGACGCGCTCCAGCGGATCGTGTTGAAACGGTAAGTATCCATGAATCTCCTGAAATGATTCCGGCTGGTAAACAGGTTTCTGAAAGTTTGCAGGAATGCTTTCCTTCCGGCAGCCCTGCGGCTACGTGGTATCTCTTTTTCGGGAATGAATGTATTATTTATCAGTTCCATATGCATTATAATTTGGGCTTCGCCTGCTTTTTAACGGAAGCGGTTTTTGTCTTGACCTTTTTCTTTTCATTGCCACAGGACAGTCCGGGCTTGTCTTGCGGTTTTTCGGCTGTTTGAGCTTCTCCTTTCTTAGAAACAACAACAGGCGGGCTTACCCGATGATAGTTCTTCCGGACTCCATCCCTGTTTAACAGTGTTTGCGCCAATGACCTGGCAGCATTTTGTAATTCATCCATCTTCTGCCGGAAAGGATAATCCCGGTACAATTCCTTTTGCCGGGTAATCTCACGGATACCTTTCTCCACAAACAAGAAATCCTTTTTATAGGCAAACGATTCGTCTGCCGGTAAATGGGCGTATCCTCTGGCTGCTATGTCCTGAAGTGTCATAATGTTCCGGTTACGGATAGAGAGTTCCAATGCGCCGGCTGTGACAAACCGGTTGAGATTTTCTCCCGTAGGATGCATGTCGAAAGTGACGGACGGCTTGTAATTCGCCAGAATTTCCATCCCGGCCTGCGGCATGGTGGTCTGATTCCCGTTGGAGAGTTCCAGCATCCGGCGGGAGACGGTTTCTATCCGGTAAATATTCAATGACTCCACATCCTGCAAAGAGCTTGAGTAGAAATTGTCCGCTGTCGATTGCAGGTAATCCCGAAACTTTATAGTCCCGGAAAGTCCGTCATTGAATACGCGGACACCTTGTTCCGTTTCAGCTATGGTGTAGAACTGTTTGGCTTGCTTTCCTGCCGCAATCTTCTCCATCGCATCTTCGTGTGCAATAAAGCACTTATAAGCTGGTGAGTAGTCCAGATCCCGGATATTCTCTGCCGTCAGTTCCCTTTGGCATGCTCTCAAATAAGCCGCTTTCCGTAAAGGTACGGAGTTGTTTTCAGTGATGCCTCCGTAAGAGGCGATGAAACTGAGGGCTTTCTCACTGTCTTTCGCCGGTAGTTCGCTGGTGAAAGGAATATCTTTAGCAGGTATTCCCTCAAAATGCAGCAATAAGTTATCCGGTATGGTTTTCTGATCCATAGCAATCCGGGCGGTCAGATCCATAAATACCTGAAAAGAGTCCTTATCCGTCGGAACATACGACACGACCATGACAGTCGAGACTTGATTATCCGGCTGTAACACAATAAACAGGCTCTTTAAATCCGCTTTAGCGGTGAATGTATCTTTTATTTTTTCCATCCATGCAGGCATGATAATCAGTTTTAGATGCGGGGATTATGTGACTTGTTCTGACGGGAAGCCGTCTTTCTCTTTTCCGAAGCCGCCGGTCCGGTCAGTTGCAACGGAGGACAGGTCAGTCTGTATCTCAGGCCAAGTATCTTGTCCGCGAGTTGCTGCTGCCTGTTTTGAATATTGTAGAATGCCTTTTCACTATATCCCTTTTTGGATTGCAGTTCGGACATTTCTTGATCCAGCGGTTTAAAATTTCCTTTGTGGGTGAACTCCTTATAGCTTTCATTAGTATTGAAATCAGCCGGTAATCCGTATTCCCGTATAAAGAGCAGGGTGAATATCTCGGCATTCTCCGGCGTTACCGAAAGCCGGTAATCTTCCGTAAACTGTTTGAATGCATGGTATGTCGGCTCTATGGGATAGCCGCCTTTCTTCAACAGCTCGGATTGCTCTATCGGATACAATGGCATTTTCGCCAGCTGCCCGTAGAAAGGATTGGACCGGAAAAGGTCCAGATGCTTCTGCATGTAATGCTCCGTGCTATGGTTCGGGCAGGAAATATAGAATTCTCTGATTCGTCCCAGAGCCTGTACTTCCGGAGTGAAGAAACGGTCAGCCAGATATTGCAGGTAACACTGTTTATAGATGGCTCCTTCATCCGTGGCGGGCAGGTAGACGGCTCCTTTGGGAGTCTGGAGGGAAATGATGGGGTCTATCTCTTTGTTTTGCAGGCTGTCCGGGATAAGCCCGTAATCACGTTTCAGGATATAGGCCGCCTGATCCCGGATCTGTGATTTGACCTTCTCCTGTCCGCCTTTATTTTCAGCCGGAATATTCTGCAGCGCATTGAACTGGGAGTTGAAAGAATTCTTGTGTATGAACGGAATCCTTCTGGTTGTATAGTCTATCCCATAGATTCCTGCGGTTTCCTGTAAGGATAGTAACCGGAGTATCTGGGCATTGGCAATACTGGGGAGCACGTTATAGGAGGAAGCAAACTTGTCATAGGCATCGAATGTCGGTTCTATGCGGTGGCTCCTGTCCAGCCGGGCATTCCGCAGGATAGTCGCATCCAGATATTGTGCTTTCTCCGGCAGAAAAGAGTTTGTATATAAGGAGAAGGCATTGGGAGATGCTTGGAATGCCTTTACCACTTCTGCGTCCGGACGGGTCAGCTTGTACAGGTTGACAAACTCCGGTTTCTCTTCGTCCGTAATGAAGAAACGGTCGGCCAGATGTTGCATATAGGCATGGCAGCATGTCTTTCCAAAGCCGGAATATTCGAACAGAAGCACTCCTTTGGCGGTTTCCACGGCGGTCAGGGTTTCCGACGGATCGTCGTGGAGAGTATCCTGTGCCAGCGCGAACCGTTTGGCTTCCGGCTGTACAAGCAGGTGGTCGGCAAGTCCGCTGGCTACCAGCATGGGCAGGCTTTTTTCTTCATCGTGAGAATGCAGGTATTCCAGTCCGCGCAATGAGACATTGCCCTGCATGCTTCCTCCGTTCCGGGTGATGAATTTTTGTACCAAGCTGTTATCCTTGTCAAAGAGCCGGATATCCGGGTAGCTTACTCCTGCCGGAAACTGGTAGCGGCACAGATAAAGATCCGGCAAGTGGCTTTGGACAAGGGACGGCTTGTACATTTCCCTTTGCCGCTGGAGGTATTCGGTGAATCGTTGATTCATCATCGATACTTCTTTCTCCGGCATCAGGTGCATCTCCAGTTGTCGGGGTTGCCCTTCCAAGTCCTGGGTAACAAAGAAAATCATAATGTTTGAAATCTCTTGCTTTTGCATACGATTGAAATTTAAAATAGTTACATGGTGATACTTCTACTCTTTTTCTTTTCCTGTTTGGGCGGTTCATAGCCCCGTACCGCATAGTCCGTCTGTAGGATTCTCTTTGCCGTATCCTTGATGGTCCGTTCAAGTGCATTTTTCAGCAGTGTGCCATCCTGCTTCCCCACATAAGACAGCCTGATCCGTTCATCCAGGGAGACAAAGCTGTTTTGATGGTTGAACCGGCTGTCTTTTTCCAAATTCCCGATTTGCCCGGTCTTGCAGATCCGGTCGAGTACGCCTATGTTATAATTCTTCTGGCTCTTGCCCAGATTCAACTTTTCGGCCAGTTGGTTATAACATTCCAAAGAGGGAGCCATGCTGCATTCTACCGCCGGGGTATAGTTGGCTATCATATTTGAATCCAGGAAATGAGCCTTTTGGGGAAGGTATATCTTTTTTAAGCCATGTTCAAACATGTTCGAACACTTTGACGCCTCTTTGATCAGATTGATATTGGAAGTGCTGAAATAATATATTTGCAGTTTATCCGCATCCCTGTAAACCGGCGAGAAGAAATTATCGCCAATATGCTGCAGGTATTTCTGCGCACACTGTATCCCCCTGCCGGTATCATTGAACATCAGGACTCCCTGGTTCGTATTTATTGCAGTAATCACCCTGTTGTAGATATCTTTTTCCTTTTCTTGATGGAATGCGCGGTAAGCGTTCAGTTGTTTTTTCAGCAGGGGATTGTCTTTGGCCTTTTGAAGCATTCTCTGGATGCTATCCACATTATGGATGCCATAAGGAGATGTATTCTCGTAAACGAAGGCGATATCCCGCAATGGGAAATGAGTTGCACAAGACAGTCCTCCGTTATGGGTCATGTCCTTGATGAACCTTTCAATGTTCCCCGGTTGTACAGCACCCTGATATGGTATTAAATAGACTTCTTCCTTAGGAATGTAGGAGCCTTTCAAGGCCAGTTCTGCCTGCCCGAAAAGAAATTTGCCGCCATCTGAATTGATGCCATAACGATTCTCTATGGTCTGGAAATGTTCAATCTGCCTGTTGCTGTTCAAATTGAAACCAATGTATGTACTCATATTATTTTATGGTTTAGATGAATGGTTGATTAAGATAGTCTATGCCGTTTCGACGGGTCGGGAACTTTTTTATTCTTCATTTTCTGCTCCATTTTCTGTTTTTCTTCCAGGTCTATAGTCCATGGAAAACAGGTCATGATCTTGTCCGGGCAGCAAAGGGAGATTCTTTTTTGTTTCATGGACTCATCATCCAGCCGGATATAGACAAAGTAATCCAGTTCCCCTTTTCCGGTTTCTTCAATGGCTGTTACTGTTCCTTTATAGGGAACAACGGGAGTTTCCTCTTCCGGATCGTTCTCTACAATCCGCGCTCCGAGGTACATCTGACTTTTAGGTATCATATCGCTTTATTTTAAACGGTTATTGTTATGTCTGTTCTTATTCTCAGTCTTTTTAACGGTATTCTTCTCTTCCGGCAGCGGACAGAGCAGTCCGTCCTTTATCACGTATGTCCTGACGCCGAAGGGCTTGGAGGAACCCTCAATTCTGCCCTGCTCAAAGTCGGCCTTGCAAAAAAGGAGATGCCTTGTCGCCTCCTTGTTGTTTTCCGGGAGATACAGTGCGTATCCCGAAGCCAGTGCCGTCTTTTGAACTTCATTCAGTTTTCGGCTTCCGACGGTGAAGGTAACGGTGGAGTCATTCAACATATTCTCAAGGGAACGGTGCCCTCTCACATCGAAATCCCTTTTCAAAATTCCATCGGCAGCCTTCCGGATTTCCGTAGACAACCGCTTGAACTTTCCCGTATCGAATTCGCCGGCAGATTTAACCTGCGTGACTTTTTCAAATTCCTTGGCATACGGCAGCAGTTCATTGAAATAGGTAAACGGTTGTTCATGAATATTCATATAACCGTTACGCATGACGGTCAGCAGCCGGTAAATGTCATGGTTCTCCCGGCTGATGGAAACCTGCGTATCCTTATTGAAATGCCAGTCGGTGGCGAATTTTATAAAATCCCCGGCTGTCGCTTCCATCGAATGGTAGCATACCGGTTTTAAACTGTCGATGAATTCTTTGGGCAGTTCGTCAAGACCGATATAGGATGCCGGATAAAAATCGAAGGAATAATCCAGTTCCATCGGTTTGCACGGCTTGTAAGCGGCATCTATGAGAGGAACCAGGTTCTTGTCCATGAACGTACTGTCGTAGACGGCCAGATGGCCGGTATCGTAGTGCGGGTCGAAGTAATGGTCCGTGATGTACCGGATGCACTCCCTGAATCCGTTCCTGCCGATCTCGTTACCGGAAAAGATAAGGTATCCGAAGTCATTCTCCACCACTTTTAAGGGGAATGTGTACCGCGGCTGGCACCGGTACAATGTCCTTTTTTCCTGTTGCTGTAATCGAAACTCCAAGTATGCGGGTTCCTGCATGAGATACTTCTTCAATATGCCGCCGTCCGGTTCATTCTTGTATTTATAGGTATAGACCGCATCACGCAGGGAAATGCGTTTGGCAGGGGGAATGCAGTGTTCTTGAAAATACGGCAGCAGTTCCTTGCTGATATATTCCTCGAAAGGGGTATGGGTATCTACCGGTGGAACCTGCCTCATGTTCGCCAGGTCAAACCGGAGCAGTTCCGTATCCGGAATATAGGGGCAGCACTCCGCTTCCTTGATATTGTCAATCAGGAATTTGCGGAACAGGCTGTCCGCATCTCCTTTCTGAATGAATGTGAGGGCATTTCGGGGCTGGTGGGGAGAGTACTGATGGTAACGGTCCATACCGACAAAAATACTTCCCGGCTTGTCGGGATCGAAAAAAGGATTTTCCATTTGGTTTCTCTTGTCCATATTTCTACAATTTAGGGTGGGTATTTCTTTTCTTTTTCACGTCCTGCTTTTTATTCAAAGCCTTTTCGATGACTGTTTTCACTTTGAACACCTGTTTGTTCGCAGGAGGATCCTTAGAAAATACGATCCGGGTGAAATCCCCGTTTATCCATGCATAGGCATGGGACGGGTTGCTTTTTGCCTCTCCCGGCAGGAAGAGTCCGTGCCCTGCCGCCAATACTTGCCGGTGAGGGGTAAAGAGCCGGACACCGTCTACGGTGACACATTCCATCGGGTCGCGGAGGATGTTCCCAACAGTCCGGTGTCCACGCACATCGTAATACTGCTTGAGGAGTTTGTCCAGCAAGGCTTTATCCTGGCCGGTTTCTTCTATCTGCTGCCGGATATCCGATGCTGTACCTTGTTTGGAAAGCTCCAGTAATTTACGGTCCTTGCTTTCTATTTCCTCCAAAATATCAGCGATATTACGGTTGCGATGGCTGCTGGTACAATGCATATTGTGGCAGAAACTACCGAAATCCTCCCAGGTCGGCTTCATCTCATTCCGGTAGACCAGCTCCATTTCCGGTGTCTTATCCATCTGCAGGTAAGCATATTCCGGGTACAGGCCTTCACCCGGATTGACATAGGATCCATCCTTTAGGACTCCTTCTGCCCGGTAAACATTTACCGGACCAAGATTGAAATGGGGATCGAAGTAATGGTCTGCCATAAATTGCAGAAAGTCCTGCCTGTTTTTCTGTCCTTCCGTCGTATCAGTAAAGAACACAAAGCCATGGGCTGTCTCTATGGCTGTATAGGATTGTTCAGGTTGCTTCATATCATTACATTTTGAGGGAATTGTTCCTTTTCGTTTTCGATACCTTTTTCAAAGCCGGTACATATGGAATGATTTTGCCGTTTTTCTCCTGATACACGGTCTTGTTTACGGGAGATTTGGTATATGCCATTACCCGGTTGCATGTCTTTTCGGCATGGAGGAAATGTAAATCTGGCATTGACTTGGATATTTGGGGACAGTAGATCCACTTTCCTTCCAGCAAGGCTTGCCTCATGGCTTCGCCGGCATCGGTTCCATTGATGAGAAACGGGACGCTCCTGTCATTCAGTGTCCTTTCCAATGTACGGTGTCCACGGACATCGAAATCCGTCAGAAGGATATTCTTCGCTTTCCAACGCATGTCATCCAGCACATCTGACAAATCTGGCCCCGAGGACTGTCCGTTGATACAGTCGTCTATCCGGGTGACATACTCCTGAAAGACATTCCGGTATCCGAAATCGGGATCATTTATTATATCCCGCTTGAATCCGTTCTCCATCAGATACAACAGTTTGCTGATATCCGCATTGTTACGGCTCGCAGGACATCCGGCAAATTCATTCAGGCGGAGAAATTCAGAAGCGCTCGGCTCCATGTCCGTTTCAAACGCCAGTTTCCACTGTTTCCTGTCACGGAAAGCCTCTTTTGAGAATACAGCATTATCAAAATCATATTCCCCTTTTCCGCTTTGGGGATTCTTCCGGTAGCAGGCATCCACCAAAGGACAGATATCGTCGGACAGGCAGTTGACGTTGTATTGCCTGACAGGACCGGGTTCGCCATGAACCCAGAAATAATTGCCGGATAACTGTTGGTAAAAGCTCTTCAATCCCTCCCGTCCCATTTTGGTATCACTGAAAAACAAGATTCCTTTGGACGTTTCCACAGCATGCAGCGGTAATTTGTAAACCGGATTATAATCATACCTGGCAGCCAGCTCATCCTGCTTCTGATGAAAATGGACCAGCTCGTCCAACTGCTGTGTGGTCAGTTTCGGAAGTTCTCCCGATATCATGAGGATATCGCTGCGTGACTGCGCAAACAGGACATTTCTCAGATTGGTACTTATTAGAGGAGCCAGTCCCTTTTCCCGGATATAGGGTAGTAATACCTGATTGATATATTCCTTTTTGGAAATATCTCCGGAGATAGCCGGTACATCCGTCATCTTCGGGAATGAATAGATTTCCAGACGGGTATTCGGTACGAAGGCGGAGTATTTGGCTTTTATCGATTGTTGGCTGAACAAGGCCATAAACGTATAGACAGGGTCTTGCCTGTCGGGATTGGCAGGATAAAGCATATAGGAGGATTCTGCATGGGGTTTCTCCTTGCCGGTTTCATAACCGACAAGGAGCTGGCCTTCACCGTCTTTCCTGAAAAGCTCGTCCAATAGTTTGGGATCATCAGAAATATAGGTTGCCATTTTTCTTACATTTTAGGTGTGATGGACGGTTTACGGGTACGCGGTTTCTTTTCCGCTTGCTGTGAGGCTTCCTCTTTTTTCCGGGGTTTTCCGGCTACTTGTACCGGTGCATGGGGCTGCTGCTGGCTTCCGTCTTGTTCCTGACCTTGTTTCTGTGCCTCTTCCAACTTCTTGGTGCTTCTTTCCCAGAGGAATTCCACCCCTCGCTCGGCGGCACTCATCTGGATGGAGGTGGCATAAAATTTTCCATTATCAGACTTGAAACGGATCGGTACTTCCTCACCGCGCACGGCAGCATCGTATTCTTTCGGAGAAAGCGTATAATCTTTCACCTTACGCGGAATGCGTGCCTGCTCTACGGGCATATGGAACAATTCATTGGTCACCGGGTCTTTGGAAAGGTAGCAGGATTTGGTTTCTTTGGTACGGTAGTCAATGACTACATCCACCGCCTTGCCGAGATTGCCGGTCTGGTTCAGGGCCTTGAGGTCTTCTTCCGTCAGGACATGTCCCCTGTAGTCTTCCCCGATCTTGGGAGCCTGACGGATGTAGTGGATGTCGAACTTGACAGCTCCGTTCTCGTCGCGGAACAGGGAGAGTTTGGCATCCCCGTTTTCACGCCCCAGCTCGGAATTTTTTGCCACACGGAAAGCGATAGCGGAAGTCTTTCCCTGCAACATTCTTTCGAGGCTGTCCTTTGCGTTCTTCAGTCCGTCCGGGGTAATGCCGTATTTGGCGGCCTGTTCCCAATTCACTTCCCGCTCGTTGAAGCGATGGTTATTATACACCCTGGTCGAAGCCAGTTCCCTTCTGACTGCTTCGTTCTGTGGTTCCTGCGCCGCTTCGATCTTTTCTTTGGCCTGCTCTACGAGCGTTTCCTTCGGCATGTTGTAGAGGGAGTAACGACCGGGATTATTGTACTGGTAGAGAAAATTCTTCCCGAAGTTGGTGAAGAAGTTTCCACGTTGGTCCACTTTGATAAACTGGTCCCTATTCGCCTCGTTAGCTTCGAGCGTTTCCAGCTCTCCGTTCGCTGCGATTCCTTTTACACCTTTGGCTTTCTGCTCTTTCTTGTCATACGCCATCAAATACCCGTGTTCCGGGGTTGCTTCCTTGTTTTCAGGAGCTAAATTCACATCGTTCATATACGTTAATTTTAAAGATTAATGAATCATTTACGAGGGTAAAATTACTATCTTTGTCATTAAATAGTTTGATTATGAGGAAGTTGTCATTAATTGTCATGTTCTGTCACTTATTGTCATGTCCGGCTTTTGCACAGTCCCCGTCAAAGGGATATAAAGCCGGACTCAGTGCTGTCATCTACCGTATCCACTCTGCCCGACAGTGAAAGTCTTTCATATGAGACAGCCGGTTGCCGGTTACCGTACTGGCCGATTATCCTATTCTGTATCCATTGAATGAAAGTCGGAGGAGGTATGCCGTTTCTTCCGGTTTCGGTATAAGGATGCATCCGGTGAAAAAGAAAAGGATACTCCATGCCGGAGTGGATCTTGCCGCACCCTATGGCACGCCGGTCTATGCTTCAGGAAGCGGGAAAGTCGTTGAAGCCAGGTATAGCAGCAGTTACGGCTGGTACATCGAAATCCGGCACGCGGGCGGCTTTTCCACGTTGTATGCACACTTGAGCAAATTGCATGTGAGGAAAGGGAGCGATGTACGCATAGGTCGGCATATCGGCAATGTCGGTCATACCGGCATAGCGACCGGCAACCATCTGCATTTTGAACTGAGAAAAAACGGGAAGCCGCAGAATCCGTTGCAGTGGGTGATACTAAAGGATTCCCGTTCTAAAAAGAGTCATTAATTTAATCCGTTACACAATGAACATTGAAGAAGCCAAGAGCATTCAGTTGGAGGATTATCTCCGGCGTATGGGGTTCAACCCGGTAAAACAACAAGGGGACAGTATCTGGTATTGTTCCCCTTTCCGTGAGGAGAAGACACCTTCTTTCAAGGTGAGCGCATCCCGCAACCTATGATACGATTTCGGCATCGGACAGGGAGGGGACATCATCACCCTGGCGATGGAGCTTCAAAAGACGAAGGATATCTCTTATGCGCTTAAAACGATAGAGGGACATTTTCCGGCTGCTTTCCGTCCGGTAGCAGCCTCTCCCCGGCAGGCGGAACCGCAGGCTACCGGCTACCGGCAGGTACGCATTGATCCGCTGACGAACCCGGTCTTGCTGGGATATCTCAAAGAAAGAGGCATCTTGCCTGAAATCGCAAGGGAAGCATGCAAGGAAGTGCATTTTCAGAACAAGGGAAAATGGTATTTTGCCGTAGGCTTTGCCAACCGGAGCGGCGGGTACGAGATCCGTAACAAATACCTAAAAGGCAGCATATCGCCCAAAGAGATTACCCATATCAAAAATGGCAGCGACCGTTGCATAGTGGTTGAAGGCTTTATGGATTATCTCTCATACCTCACGCTCAAGGCTACGCATCCCGGTAACGGACAGCCTAAAGGAAACGGTCCGGACTATATCGTTTTAAATTCGGTCAGCAATGTAGGCAAGGCTATCCCTGTCTTGAAAGAGTATAAGAGTGCCCTCTGCCTACTGGATAACGATTCCGCCGGAAGGCAGGCTTTTCAGCAGATGGCGCAAGCCGGATGCCCGGTCAGGGACAAGTCCGACTGCTACCGGGAGTATAACGATTTGAACGATTACCTGTTGGGCAGGAAGATGGCGCAGGAGAACAAGACGGATCATCAGCACGAAACAGCCCCGAAGCTGATTGAAAAGCCTGCAAAGAAACAGTCCGGTTGAAAATTATAAAATACTGGTCCTTGTCTGATGCATGAAAGGCAGGCAATAAAAAAGAGAGTCAAATCCCTGCTGGAGGGAATTTGGCTCTCTTTTTATTGCTACCCGGCTACCACCGGATATTTATTCTTAATAATTTCTGATCAGCAATTCATTGACCGCTTCTCTTTTCTCGGCTATGGAACAGATGGAACGGAAGATGCTGATTCGCTGGATATGGAAACCGGCATAGAGGTCGTCGAAGAAGGTGTTCTCAGGGTTCTTTTGCCGGGGATCGGAGTTGGAAAGCATTCATTTGGCACCGGTTTCACCTATTCCCTTGCAGAAATTTGCCAGGTTGATCTGCTCTTCATCTCCGAAGTCCTGTGGCATGTAGGAGGTGCAGGAGTTACCCTCATTGACCGGCTTATAAGGCGGGTCAAAATAAAATAGGGAGTTGGCTCCGGTGTATTCTGCGGTCTGCCGGTAGTCACCGTCCAGAATCACAACATCTTGCAGCAGCTTGTGGTTAAAGCGGATCAGTTCCTCTTCCAACAGTTTTACCCGTCCCCCGGCACCAAAAGTGACGGACAGCTTTCCGCTATGGTTCACGGAGTAGATGCCGTTATAACAGGTACGCATGAAGAAGATAAACAGGGCGGCACGGGTGATGTTATTCGGGTTTCCTTCATTGTAGTAGGTACGTTTCTCCATGAAGTAGACCCTTCTTCGGGTATGTTCCTCCAGCGCGATGTATTCGTCCTGTATCCGGGCAAGCACTTTAATAAGCTGCTCCGGGGATTCCTTGATGACGCGGTAGACATTGATCAGAGCCTCGTTGGAGTCGTTGATGACGCAACGGATTTCCGGATAGGCTTGTCTTATTCAGAAGAAGAGGGCGCCGCCACCGACAAACGGTTCTACATAGGTATCCATCTGTCCGAAGTCTTTCGGAAGGGATTCGATAAGTACGGGAAGCAGTCTTCTTTTACCTCCCACCCAGGGGAAGCAGGGTTTTCCCGGCAGGTTGGCCGGAGAACTTTTCTTTTTTTCCATGTTTACAACATTTAAATGATTAATAAATTAAATAGGGATTATTCATCGTCTGCCGTTTCCAGCAGGTGTTTCAAGTTGGGATCATTTTGGATGCGAAGCAGCTCTTTTTCGATGATTTGCGTCACGTCTTCCTTGATTTGATAGTAGTTCCTTTCGATTTCCTCTTGCATGTGGTCCTTACCATCCGCACCGGTAAAGTCGGTTATGACGGGGATAGGCTTGTAGGCTTTTGTTTCGGCGGCTACCCGTTCATTGTCCACCACGATCTCGCAATGGAATATCTTCTGTTCTATCTTCTCCCCGAAGTTGTCGCAGACACTGCCGACAAACTCTCCTTGCGAGAGGTTGGAGATTTTGGAGGCAGGTATCAGCGAGTCGAGCTGGGTACTGATATTGGTTGAGGTGTCTTCACGGGTCATATTAATGGATTTGCGCTGTTGGAGCACTTTCCCAAACCTTTCAGAAAGGTTTTTCGCTGTTTCTCCGACCACTTGCCCGGAAAAGATATTTCCAATTGTGTTCTGGATCACCCGCGCCTCCTTATCACCGTAGTCACGTATTAACTGGCTGAAATCCTGTGCTCCCAGACATACTGCCACTTTGTTGCTACGGGCGGTAGCGATCAGGGTGTCAAGTCCTTTAAAGTAAAGTGTGGGAACCTCATCCACTAGAATAGAGCATTTGAGCCTGCCTTTTCGGTTGACCATTTTAACGATACGGGCATTATACAATCCTAACGCACATGAGTAAATATTCTGTCTGTCAGGGTTATTGCCGACGCACAAAACTTTGGGTTCCTCCGGATTATTGATATCCAGCGTGAAGTCATCTCCGGTCATAATCCAATATAAGGCAGGTGAGATCAGCCTTGATAGCGGAATTTTGGCGGAAGCTATCTGCCCTTGGAGCTGCTCCATCGCACCACCTTTCCATGCATCCATAAAAGGTGACAGGTAATTCTCCAGCTCCCGGTAAGAGGTCAGTATGGTGAACAGGTCGGAATACGGTTTATTCAATAGCTCTATGGCATGTGGGAAGGTGCAGAATTTCCCGTTTTCATAGATTTTAAGATACCAGATCACCACCGCAAATAGCACAATCGGGCTTTCTACAAAGAAATCTCCCTGCTTTTGAATCCAACTCTTGTTCAAATTTAACATGATTACATACGCTGATTCGTATGCATCCGCGATATCGGATAGAAACGAAGGATTGAGGGGATTGCACCGGTGGCTGTATCTGGGATCATCGAAATTAATCACATAAAATCCGACCGGCTTGGCATACTTATCCTTGTTTTTAAGCAGCTGGTTATAAGCAATTATGCTTAAATCCGGATACTTAAAATCATAGATATAGGCGGCGAATCCTTTCTCTATCTGCTGGCGGATATAGTTATTGATGATGGCATAACTCTTTCCTGATCCCGGCGTGCCTAATATCAATGAGGCGCGGAAGGGATTAATCACGTTTATCCAGCCTGAATAGGTCTTTCGTTGGTAACGGAAACGGGTGGGCAGGTTTACCGAGTATTCATTGGCAATCAACCTGCGCTCCTGCATGAAGCTCTCGTTCTCGTCGTTAAAGACGTCATCCATGAGTTGGTTCTTCAACAGGCGGCTGATCCAGGTTCCGGCGGTAAGCAGGCTGATATATCCGGCAGCTACGGTAGCTACATATAATAAGGTTAGAAGCGCGACGGGGAAGCGTGCCGTCAGTAAGAGCTCGCTACCAAAAAAGAGCAGCATCCCGGCTATAAGGTAACAGCCGATACTCCTTCATGACATCTCCACGTCCTTCCGTCCTTTCGCTCCCATGCATGAGAAGAAAAGGAAGAGCAGACTGAAGGACTTGCTCACCAGCGAATGGGAAAACAGCCCGGTATCCCGCTGGAAATTGAGCAGTATCTTGTCCACGACACCGATGTTCAGGTTCATGGAAAGAAAATAGGGATAGCAGAAATAATAGACATTCATCACTAAAAATAGGATGCTGATGGCCCTCATGAAGTCAAGGTTCTTATTGAGCCCTCTGGTTTCGTCTTGTGACATAAGCGGTATGATAATTAATGGTGATACATTTTATTAGCCCAGATGCGGACCTCTGCGTTTTCTCTTTTTCTTTTTCCCGTAAGGGCTTTGCGTCAGGTCGTCTGCCGGATACGGATAGGATTCCAAAGAGAATATATCAAGCAGTCCTTCCACCAGCTCCGTCTCTTTCATTTCCGGTTCGGACGGATGGATAACAGGGGCTTCTTCAGTCTTTTCCGGTGGGATCGTGCCGTACTTCCGGTTTATAACCGATGCCGAATATTCTTTGCCCAGAAGCGAGCCCTTGAATACGGTCTTTGAGTTATGGTCGATGTAGGTCACGCCATAGATCACACCGGAATCGTTCTGCCAGAGTATGGCGGCAATGCCTTTTCCAGAAAGTTCCTGCAGGAATCCCTGACGGGTGGGCTGTCCTTGCAGGGCGGTAGCGATAGCTTCCTTCGTCTGTACGGGTACGGGATGTCGGGCAATTCATTGTTTGCTTTTCACAAATTTCTTTTGGAGTGCCTCGTAGCCTACGCTTTTACCGATCTTGCTGGATTTGATGGCTACGCCGGTCCGTTCTCCTTTTTCATCGGTAGCCGCATAGACCAGTCCATGATAGGTCTTTCCCTTTATCGTCTTGTGGGCCTCTTCCACCGTTACATGGAAAAGGCCAAGCAGGGCTTTAAACTCCTTGACGGATTGGAACTTGTATCCCTGCATGACGGGCTTGACCACATTGGCTATCTGATGCTTGATATCCCCCTTCCGGTAATCGACGGCAGTCAGCGGCAGGGATTCCCGTCGCTCCATCTTCTCGGCGGGTAACAGATGGTATTTCCTCTCCAGCTCCCGGCAAACAGCGGTCGAGCGTTGCCATTCTTTGTAATCTTTAATTTTCTTTCCCTGCTCGTCAATACGCAGGGAGACGATATGGATGTGGGGCCTGCCGATATCCTCATGCCGGTAGATGATATAGGGTTGGTTGCCATATCCCATTTTTTCCATGTATTCCTGGCCGATAGCGGTCAACTGTTCATCGGTCAGCACATCGTCCGGGTGTGGATTTAATGAAATGTGGATAACGGGCTTCTCAGTCCGGCGGTTAGCCGCCAGATACGGTTCGAAGGAACGGATGCAGTGCTGGATGGTCGGATGGCCGTCTGCCGGTTCCATGATCCGGTTTCATGCCAGTGGCCGTGCCTGCTGCTTGTCCACTTTTTCTTGATTGTAGTATAATGCCCCGTAAACGGAGGCTCCTGATGTTATTTTTGCAACCATTGTTCAAATTCTTGGGTGAGACGGATAATCTCCCGGTTGAGAGATATTAGTTCAATAGTCAGTTGCTCCAATTTATAGAGCATGGCAAGAGCCTTCTTTTCGGATAGTCCGGTATGCAGAGCTTTGACTGCCTGGTTATAGTTTACTCCGATCCGGCGGTATTCGCTCTGCAGGTTGGTCAGCTTGATGTAGTAGTCCGTTGCCGCCTTATCTATTTTCACGACTTTCATCGGTTTGTCGAAAAGGGCGGCAAGGATGAACTGGGATTTATTATTAGCTCCCGAATTCTCAAAGAGCCTCTCAAACTCGATGTTCTGGAGTTCGTCCAGACGGAATCCGTAATAATAAGAATGAAGTTCTGATTCCTCTTTGGGATTCCGTCCGCCTCTTCATTTGCTCGAAGTGTCAGCCCGTCCGGGTTTGCGTGTACTATTGATTTTAGCCATATCTTTTCAGGTTTTATTTATCCGGCAGCAAAATAAGTGATAATTTTGATACGAACCTAAAATCGGAAAGTGACTACAAATGACAAGAGATGACTATTTGTGACAGGGGGTAAAAATACCCCTGTTCACTTCCCGTTTCCGCAAGCCGCGATGTTCTTTTCAAAGGTTTCCTTTAGTTTGGGCAGCAGGACGGAATAGTTCTTTTTGCGCCGGGCAAGGTCGGCACGCAGGTCATATGGTTTGGGAATGGCAACATTGAAGAGTTTCTCAAAAGCGGAAACGATACCGGCGAAAGAGAGGCGTTTGCCGCTTTCGTCCGTAATCAGCCCGCTGTAATCCAGCGAGGAGATCAGTTCCATCAGGTTGACCAGCGAACCTTTCCAATGGAGCGATGAAAGAAACGAGGAAGGTGTCGTGATGGTTCCGGGGTACTGTACACCAAAATTGACCAGCTCTATTTCCGCCTCCACCAGCAGGAGGCATTTGTCCAGATAGAATTCGGCTACTGCCGTGTGGAAATGTCCTGTTCGGGTGAATAACTTCTTTAGGGAAATCAGTTCTACCTTGCTGTGAAGCAGATGGCGCAGCCTTTCCGATACGGAAACCGATTCGATGGCGAGGTCGTAAAGGTATTGTTCATATTCGGTATAGGAGGAAGAGAATTCTTCATCGGAAACTGTCTGTTTTGGGCTTGAAGCCAGAGATAAATAATTGAATATACGGCATTCTGTAAATGGTTTCATACGGCATACATTTGATTTGTTTATACCGGAGTAAGCCAAATGAAATGCCTCTGCTATCGTTTAAAGCTCTATACCTTTTTAAAATACTGACAATCAACAATAAACAAATTTCATATAGAAACGGGTGTAAATAAAAAGTGTAAGCCGTCCTTGACAAGAATGTTAGGACGGCTTACACTTTTGTAAACCTCATTTGCTTCGGGTTATCCTCCGGTCAGTCGATGATATGGTATTTCCTTAGTTTCTCATACAGGGTAGTCCGGCTGACATTGAGCAACCGGGCCGCCTTGGAACGGTTGTCACCCGTCTTTTCAAGGGTCTGGAGAAGCAACGCCTTTTCTTTTTCTTCTTCCGTCCACTGCGTTTCTTCTTCTTTAGGAAGGGAGATTTCAAGGTTCAGGTCTGAAACGGAAATCCATTGCTCTTGGCAGATGAGTACGGCTCGACCTATTACATTCTTCAGTTCACGGATATTCCCCGGCCAGGGATATTCCAGCAGTGCCGCCTCTGCCAGCCGGTCAAAGCCACGAAACGATTTATGGGCCTTGGCGCAAGTGAGTTTCAAGAAAAAATAAGCCAGAGGAAGGATGTCTTCCCGGCATTCTGCCAGTGTAGGAATCCGCAGAGTGAACTCATTGAGCCGGTGGAACAGGTCTTCCCGGAAGCGTCCTTCTCCGATGGCTTTTTCCAGATTCTCATTGGTGGCGGCAACCAGCCGGATATCAAAAGAGTATTCTTTCGTGGAACCTACCGGCTTGCAGCGTTTCTCTTGCAAGGCCCTGAGCAGGAGCATCTGTGTCTTATAGGAAAGGTTGCCTATCTCGTCCAGAAACAATGTCCCTCCGTTAACGGCACGGAACAATCCGACCTTGTCGCTTTCCGCACCGGTAAAGGCTCCCTTCTGATGACCGAAAAACTCGGAGGCGGCAAGCTCATCGGAAATGGCCCCGCAGTCGATAGCCAGATACGGCTTGTTCTTCCGATGGCTCCGGGCATGTATCTCGGCTGCAATGTGCTCCTTCCCGGTGCCGGAAGCCCCACGGAGCAGAACGGAGATGTCGGCACAGGCAATCATCTCTATCAGACGGTACATCTCATGGGCTTTAGGGCTTTCACCTCGGTAGAACTCCTGTTCGTTATCGTTTTTATCCAGTATCTCCGTTATCAGAGCCAGGAGATTGTCTGGCTGCACAGGCTTACACAGGTAGTTGATGGCTCCCAGTTGCATGGTTGTCACCGCATTCTCCACCTGTCCGTAGTTGGTCATGATCAGAAAAGGGATAGAGTAGTACTTCTCATTCATCCATTTCAGGAGCGAGGTGCTATTTCCGTCCGGCAGGCGCAGGTCTGCCAGTATTAGGTCGAACTCCTTTTGCCCGATGGCTTTACGGGCATTCGCAAGGGTTGCCACGCATTCGGTTTTCATCCCTTTTTTCACCAGCCAGTTGCTGATGCTACGGCTGAACACAATATCATCTTCAATAATCAGGATTGTTTTCATAGGCTTTCCTCCCGTATTTTTCAGCGTATACTATCAGTTTTTCCACTGCCCGGATGATGTCCCGCATTTCCATGGATTGTCTATTGGTCCACTCTGTCGCAGGTTCTGTCACCAGTTCCCGTAAATGAGACAAGGGGAAATCCAGACGGACGGTTTCCCATAGGGGCAGGTTCTTATGCAGGATGGAGGCGGCGGCCTCCTTGTCTTGTCGGTCTAAGGCAGCGGTTAATGCGGCAAGGTCTTTCCGGCTCTCTTCGATAAACAGGGCGAGCATTTCCTCCCTGTTGTCCTCTCCTGAAAGGATGAGTGAGAAATCGGGAGCATACTCCTTTCTGTCTTTTTCTCCTATCACTTGTGCCACTGTATTTATCAGTTCTTCCATAGAGAATGGTTTATGGATGCAGCCCGAAAAGCCGCCCGACAGATACTCGTTGTCATCATCCACCCGTGCCGTTACCGCTATGACGGGGATTGTCTTTGCGTTCTCCATATTGGATGCCCGGAGCAGTTCAAGTATTCCGTAGCCGTCCGTTTCAGGCATCTGTATATCCGTCAGCAGCAGGTCATATCTTTGTGACCGTAGCCGGGTAACCAGTTCACGGCTGGTCTGGCAGCAGTCGCACCGCACTCCGTTACGGTTAAACATCTCTTTGGTAATGTTCAGTTGCATCCGGTCGTCATCAATGACCAGTACGTTGATTCCATCCAGATGATAATCAGTAGCGATGCGTGTCTCATCCATCTGGGTGGATTCATCCGCCTCAAGGAGTGGCAGGAATGCGGTAAACGTGCTGCCTTCACCCGGTTTGCTTTTTACGGTAAGGCTTCCCTGCATCCCGGAGACCAGCCTGCTTGCAATGGCCAGCCCCAATCCGAAACCGGGAACATTACGGGCATTGTCCAACCGTTCAAAAGCTGTGAATATCCGGGTTGTTTCTTCCTCCGTCATCCCGGTACCGGTGTCCTGTACCGAGAAATGCAATTCTTTATTCCGGTATTCCGCTTGCAGGCGGATTTCACCTTGCCGGGTGAATTTAATGGCGTTGGAAAGCAGATTGTTCAGGATTTGCTGGAGCTGGGAACGGTCACCGCTTACTACCACATCCAGACCGGAAAAGGCGGTTGTCAGCCGCAGCTTTTTCTTTTTGGCCAGCGAACCGTAGTTCCGGGCTGTTTCGCTGAAAAGGGTCTCCAGCCGGAAAATCGAAAGGATGGGTTTGTTCCTGCCGGTATCCAGCAGGTAGAATCCGATCAGCGTATTGACCAGCCCGATCATGTAATCGGAAGAATGGAGTATATTTTCCGCATACTCGTCCTTGCGGCTCTTCTTTTCTTCCCCGGGGAGCAGTTCGGCGCATCCTTTGATAGTAGCCAGTGGCGCACGAAGGTCATGAGCGATGGTGAGCATCATGCGTTTTCTGGATTGTAGGAGCTCCGTGTTCTCACGATTGGAGGCTTCCAGCTGACGCTGATACTGGTTTATCCTGTTCAGATCCCGGTGGATGATAAGATACAGGAGGACGGTCAGCAACGAGATGAGGACAGCCAGCAGAGAGACCGTATGGAACGAGCGGTCGCGTGTGGAAATGAATTGCCTGTAACGCTCATCAAGCCGTATTCCAGCATCCGCCTCAAAGTCCCTGACAATCCGGTGTAGCCTGTGGTTCAGGTCCGTGTTGTTACTGTACAGGAGGTCCATCTGTTCCAGCAGCCTTTCCCGTTCGGCTTTCTGCATGTCGGTCACCTCCCTGTCAAGGGAGTGCAGCATGCTCGTGACAGATGTGGTACCCTGATGTTTACCAATGGACTGTCGCTGGCGTTCCAGCTGTTCCTTCTGCTGCAGATAGGCCGATTTTTTCCTCCCGGGCCTGATGAATGACCAGAAACCCTTCTTCGGAGTTTCCTCCTCCTTCTTTTTCTCGGCAGGAAGGACATCCGCCTGCTGGATATGAGACACGATTGCCGGAATCTTGCTGTTCACGATCTCGCCGGTCTTGCGCAGACGCCCGAACGTGTCCATGACCGTGTCTAACAACAGTTCCTTTCTTTCCAGCAGCAGGCATAACGAATCTATGCGCGACTGTTGTTCGGGAGACTTCACATACCTTTTCAGTGTCTGCAACATGTTACAGACACTGTCTTTTTTTGTGTGGTAGAGTCCAAGGTCGCTTTCATCCCAGACGCTGGCTGTTTCACCGTAAGTGGCCAGTCCCAGCAAGCCCGCGTATGTTTCTCCGGCCAGATGCCGGATACAGGCCAGTTCATGCTCATCCTGTCGCAGGCTGTTCCGCCTCGTCTGTTCCTTGCGGAAGATATGAATGGTCAGGACGAGCAGGAGAAGCAGTATGACATATCCTAAAAGGATTTTAAGTTTCAACCACATGGAAGTCTTCATTCTTATATTGGAATCCTACAAAAAGGCGTGTTCGCTCATATAAAAGGGAATAATAGAAACTTATGATAAAAGTTTATTACTGTTTCAAACCATTTGAGGATACCTCGCAAGTTTGCTATCACACAGTTGATCTTTTAATCTTTTTTTATACTCACAGAAAGGATAGGAACCTGCTTTTTATGACTGAAACATATCACATCCCCTTTATTGGACATTACATTCTCATTCGATCATATTGTTTTCATTTCGGCTCATCCGTTTCTTCACCCGTTCTACTGCTTCCGATACAATTTCTTTGTTTTCAAAGCGTTGTGTATAATTGGTATAGTCTGGATGAATCCGTTTGTAGGTCGGGTCAAGAAACAAAGGACTGGAAATAATATGGTCCGCTGTCGAACGGTTACAACAGAAAACTATATTTTCAACTCCCGCCAGCCGGGTCAGTGCCTTTACATCCGTGTCATGTGGCTGCAATGTCATCGGATCCGTGAAAAAGAACAAATAATCAATCTCTCCTTCCACAATACGTGAGCCCATTTGCTGGTCACCACCTAAAGGACCGGATTTCAGAATCGTGATATCCCATTCTGTTTCAGGATGTTTCTCTTCGAGCGCTTTTTTAATGAGTGTACCGGTGGTTCCCGTACAATAGAACTTATGCCCTATCAGACGTTCCGAGTTCCAAAGAACCCATTCTATCATGTCCTTTTTCATTGCATCGTGTGCAACCAGACCGATTTTACGAACAATTGTTTTCATCATAATAATAAAATATGGTTTATGTGATAATATAATTAACAATATCCAACAGCTTTATAAAAAACAGGAGAATGACTGTATGAGTTTGAGCAGCTCCTTGTTCGCCCGGCTGTCCACGGTGGCTTCCCGCCTCTCCTCAAACAAAGTAAGCGTTGCGGAGCATTCCCCGCAGATATCAATGCCGACTACACGTTCCTTTCGAAGGACAATTGCCAGTAATTCCTCCAGTTCCTGCAGGCTGAAAGACCCTTGATCCCAGTCTGTTACTGCGGATGCCGGGTTCAGGACATCCTTGTCTATGGACAAGTAAACCGGTCCTTCAATATACGCAGAGGAGAAATTGTGCCAGCCCTTCTCGTGAGCTAACGTCGCTTCGCTATAAAAACTGACTCGTTGTCCGTATTCTTCCGGTACGGTGCGTATCAGTTTGTCCGATGCACCGACTATCACCACTTTCTTGCAAAGCATATTCCAGTCTAACATGTCTTTTACCCAGCTCCCACAAGAAAGCATGCCCTTGAACAAGGGAGGCTGCATGTCGGGGTGATGGTCGAATACAATCAGAGAGAACGGAACTCGAAGTTTGTCTGTCCATAATTTGGTCAGGTAATGATAATTGCCCGAATCAATGAAATGGATACCTTCCGCTGGATAACCGGCAATCACCCGCTTCAATTTTCGTATCCCCTCCTTGTCACAGTAACCTCTCGTTCCAGAAAGGTGACGGCAGTCTAGCCAAATGAACTGATTGTTCCGTGCAAATACCTCATGGGCATACACACCGGTGAAGTTCATGATGACAACCGGCCAGACGGTTTCTCGGTCCGCCTTCTTCTTACACCGTCCATTTGTCAGTAACTCTTGCTTATTCATGTCCGTTCAGAACCATCGTACATAACAAAAATCTTGCCGGTGAGGTAACAGGGGATGGTTGGGATACATTCTGAATGCCTGTTTGAAGCTTCCAGCGCTGAACATTCTGGTTATTGCCTTGAAAGTGTATAGGTTTCCGTCTTTGGATGTCAAAGAAAAAGGAATGACCTCATGGATGCGATCCTCATTCTCCTCATGCCGTATAATGACCGATTCCAATCCGATCGCGTTGTCCAGCCCTTTCTCGTCAATGACGACCGTCATCTCGTATTCCTTACCAGCCTCCACCGTGGCGTCCAATCCTTTTCCCGCATTCACGGAAACGATTTCCACGGCATTCCATCTGCTGTCGACAGCTGCCTTCCAGCCGGCAAGCGTTTTCGCCTTTGCATAATTGTCCGCCGCCAAAACATGAAAGTGTTCCGACAACTTGTTGTAAAATCCGTCATAGTAGTCATCCAGCTGTCTTTTCATCGTGAAGCGGGGAGCTATTTGCGCAACCGAGTTCTTGATGTACTTGACCCAGGTTTCCGGATAGTCTTTTTCTTTCCGTTCATAATATAACGGCAGGATATTATGTTCCAGCAGGAAATAAATTGTTTCCGCATCCAGTTGGTTCTGGTACTGTTCATCCTGATAGGTGGCCTTGTCGGTGATGGCCCATCCCGCCTCCTTGCGGTAGCCTTCGTACCACCAACCGTCCAGCACGGAGAAGTTGAGTACGCCGTTCATCAGAGCCTTCTCACCGGAAGTTCCGGAAGCCTCCGCAAGACGGGTGGGAGTATTCATCCAGATGTCAACCCCAGAAATAAGATGCCGTGCCAGGTCCATGTCATAATTCTCAAGGAAGATGATTTTACCCAAGAATTCAGGACGGCGGGATATCTCCACAATCTGCTTGATGAGCCCTTGCCCGGCAGTGTCGTTTGGATGGGCTTTTCCTGCAAAGACAAACTGTATGGGATGTTCCTGATTGTTCACAATCCGCGCCAGACGATCCAAATCGGTAAACAAAAGATGAGCTCTTTTGTAAGTTGCAAAGCGCCTTCCGAAGCCGACAAGAAGAGCATTCGGATTAAACTTCTCGAAAATGGAGACACCCAATGCCGGGTCAACCTGGCTTTTGAGCCAGTCCCGGCCGCATTTCCACTTGATGTAGGATATCAGTTTGGTTTTCAACCTTTTCCGCATGTTCCATATCTCTTCATCGGGTATATTATAAACGCCTTTCCATATTTCCTGATTGGACTGGTCGTTCATGAAATTCTCATCGAAATTGTCCTTAAACAGCTTTTTCCACTCCGCCGTACACCAAGTGGGAAAGTGTACGCCATTCGTCACATAGCCCACATGGTTCTCTTCCGGGAAATAGCCTTTCCAGAGAGGCGCGAACATCTGCTGTGAAACGGACTTGTGCAGCTTGCTGACACCGTTTACCGCCTGGCTGGTTTTGCAGGCGAATACCGACATGCAGAAACGTTCTCCCTTGTTGCCCGGAGTTTGCCGTCCGAGGTTCATCAACTCGTCCCACGTAATGCCCAGCTTATCAGGATATCCTTTCATATATTTATTGAAAAGCCCCTCATCGAAATAGTCATGGCCGGCAGGCACAGGTGTATGCACAGTGTAAAGCGAGGAAGCCCTAACCAGTTCCATGGCTTGTCCGAAGTCCAGGCCTTCGGATATATAGTCGCATAACCGCTGGATATTGATCAGTGCGGCATGCCCCTCGTTGCAGTGATATACATCTTTCTCGATGCCCAATACTTTTAATGTCATCATTCCTCCGATGCCGAGCAGTATTTCCTGCTTGAGCCGGTTTTCCCAGTCACCGCCATACAGGTGATGGGTAATCGGACGGTCGAACTCGCTGTTCAGTTCATTGTCCGTATCCAGCAGGTAGAGGGAAACACGTCCCACATTGGCCTTCCATACATTGGCATGGACCGTGAAACTGTCGGCATAGGGAACATGGATTACCAGTTGTCGCCCGTCAGGCTGCATCACTTTCTCTATCGGAAGCTGCCCGAAATTCTGTGGGTCATAATGAACCTGTTGCTGCCCGTCCATCGCCAGAGCCTGGTCAAAATAGCCATAACGATATAAAAGCCCTACAGCACAGAGGTCTACGTTACTGTCCGAAGCTTCCTTCAGATAGTCACCTGCCAATATGCCCAGACCGCCGGAATAGATTTTAAGAACCCTGTCCAGACCATATTCCATGCTGAAATAGGCAACTGACGGACGGCTGTGGTCCGGCTCCACATCAAGATACGCCTTAAAAGTGGAATATACGTTTTCCATCTTACGCATGAAGTTTCCGTCATGTGTCAGTGCCTCCAGCTCTTCATAATCCATCCGTTCCAGAAACAGTACCGGATTCTGTTCCGCCTCTTCCCATAGTTCCGGGTTCAAACCACTATATAAACTCTTCGCATCCTCGTTCCAGGTCCACCAAAGATTATGTGCCATCTCCGCAAATCTCCGCAATTCTGCCGGAAGGTGTGAACCGACTGTAATCTCCCTCCATTGTGGGACGTTTACATGATAACTTGAATATTCCATAACATTTTACTTATTTGATAGTTCATGATTTTTTTCTGTGGAGGTTTCTCCTGTTTCCGGTTCTTCCTGTGGAAATGTCCCGGCTGTACCCTGGAAATTCTCGAGGAACTGTTTTTCCATACTTAGCGATCGTTTCCGTATCCGCTTGGAAAAATAGATAACGACAATGATCAGGAAAGATAATATCAGTCCTGACCCCAAAGCGACATTGAAAAGACGGATGATGATACCCATTACGATAATGATACAGATCAACACCTTGATCACTATCATTGATACCAGCAGCCCCCTGTTGAACCTGTTGTCCGCCCAAAGTTTGCGGAATTCGACGGAATTGTTTTTCTTCATGATGATGGCGCACAAAAACGGGGATATGATAAGGAGGACAAGAACGAAGCTCAGCAGGCTTCCTTTCATCCCCGGAATACGTCCCATTACCAGAGGATACGCATAGGAGAAGAACAGCGCTATGAAAAACAGGCATACCACCAGATAAAGGGTGACGGATACCAACATGGACCTGATGAGCTTGTGCCAGGAGCCTTGATGTCTTGTGGTCATTGTTCCAGAAGAATAATGCGTCAGGTAATCTTTCAGGAATTGTGGCAAGTGCCTGTCTGCAAAACAGTAGACGGGATCCGACAGTCTTATCATATAAGGAGTAAGGAAAGTGGTGATGACCGATACTGCCACTATGACCGGATAAAGGTATTTGTCCATTACATTCAGACTGATTCCTAACGAAGCGATGATGAACGCAAACTCACCCACTTGTGCCAGGGAAAAGCCGGCTTGTATCGCAATCTTTAGCGGTTGTCCGGAAAGCAACACGCCGAAACTCCCGAACAGGACCTGCCCGCATAGGACCAGTGCCGTCAGGATAAAAACAGGAACGGCATATTCCCATATCATGGCAGGGTCGATCATCATTCCCACTGATACGAAGAAAACGGAGGCGAACAGGTCCTTTACCGGTTGCACGATATGTGCGATTTCTTCCGCTTTATCTGTTTCTGCCAGCAGGGATCCCATGACGAACGCACCCAGCGCGGCGGAGAATCCCGCCTTTGTCGCTATCATCACCATTCCCAGGCATAGTCCCAGGGAGGTTGTCAACAGTATTTCATTGCTAATAAAGCGGTTCAATCTTTTCAGAAGGGTAGGAATCAGATAGATTCCCAATGCTGACCAGAAAATAAGAAAGGCCGCAAGTTTCAATATGCTCTCCAGCATTTCGAAGCCTTCAAAATGCTTGCCTACAGCCAATGTGGAGAGGACCACCATCATGATTACCGCCACCACGTCCTCAATGATTAGTATCCCCAGGACAATACCGGTAAATTTCTGATCGAGAAGCCCCATGTCACTGAATGCTTTGAATACGATGGCGGTGGAGGACATGGACAGCATTCCGCCCAGAAAGATACAGCTCGTGTGTGAGAAGCCCATCGCATTGCCTGCCGTATATCCCAGGAACATCATGCCGCAGACGATGATAACAGTGGAGAATATGGCCGAGGCTCCCACACTTATCAGCTTTCTGAACGAGAAATCCAGTCCTATGGCGAACAGGAGGAAAATAACACCGATATCCGCCCATATCTTGATATTGGCCTGGTCGGAAACAGTCGGGAATAGGGAAATGGAAGGACCTGCCATAATACCGGCCACAATATATCCCACTATGACCGGCTGTCCCAGCCATTTGAAAATGACGGTTATGATACCGGCTATAATCAAGATAGTGGCAAGGTCTGATATTAAAGGGGCAACTTCCGACATAGGAGTAACATTTTATATGGACAACTCGTTAAGGACACGGATCAGGTTTTTGTCAATGGGCTTGTCGTTCTTGATAGCCTGGTCAAAAGGAACATAGACAATCTCATTGTTATGTATGCCTACCATGATATTGTGCTGGTCCTCCATCAGGGCCTGTATGGCGGCCTCACCCAGCCGGCTGGCCAATATGCGGTCGTTGGCACTTGGCGCTCCTCCCCGTTGTAGATGTCCCAGGATAGAGACCCTGACATCATATCCGGGGTATTCCCTTTTTACCCGGTCGGCATAGTGCATGGCTCCGCCATTCTTATTGCCCGGGCTTTCCGTCACGATGACGATGCTGCTGTTCTTGGTCTTCCGGAATCCGCGTCCGATAAAAGTCTCCAGCTGATCCGCATCCGTCCGGTCTTCCGGAATAATGGCGGCCTCGGCTCCCGAGGCTATTGCGCTGTTCTGGGCGAGGAAACCGGCGTCGCGTCCCATCACCTCGACAAAGAAAATTCGGTCGTGCGAGGTGGCTGTATCCCGGATTTTGTCCACACACTCCACAATGGTGTTCAGGGCCGTATCATATCCGATTGTAAAATCGGTACCGTACAGGTCATTGTCGATGGTACCGGGCAGTCCTATGCACGTGACAGGGTATTCCTCGGCAAATATGCGGGCTCCAGTCAGTGAGCCGTCGCCCCCGATGACTACCAGCGCCCCGATTTTTTCTTTCCTCATGGTATCGTATGCCTCTCTGCGTCCTTCCGGGGTGGTGAACGCTTCGGAACGTGCCGTTTTCAGGATGGTTCCCCCACGCTGGATGATGCTGCTCACATCCTCGGTCGTAAGTTCCCTGGACTCGCCCGCTATCAGGCCTTCGTACCCTCTGTAAATTCCTTTGACTTTGAAGCCGTTGAAAATGGCGGTACGGGTCACGGCACGGATTGCCGCATTCATTCCGGAAGCGTCCCCTCCGGAAGTAAGGATTCCTATATATTCATCTTTTTTCATCTATCTCAGTTCTTGTTTTGTTTCATTCTGCCAATATAGCTTTCAGTTTTTTCCGGCAGTGAAAAATACGGCTCTTTATGGTTCCCAAACTCACACCGGTTCTTTCCGCTATCTCACGGTATTTGAACCCTGACAGGTACATCTCAAAAGGTATGAAATGCGACTCCGGTATACTTTTGATGGCATTACGTATCTTTTCCAGGTCATAGTTCCTGTCCACCTCCTCTGTACGGGACTCGTCCATGATCCGCGAATAATATGCAGGATCGGAGGATATGTACAGACGGGTATGACCGACCTCCGCCCGGTAACCGTTGATAAACGTGTTACGCATGATGATAAACAGCCACCCTTTGAAATTTGTGTTCTTGTTGTAACTTTCTTTGTGAAGCATTGCCTTGAGCAGGGTATCCTGCAGCAGATCTTCCGCCTTCTCCCTGTCCGCTGTCAGTTTGTACGCGAAACGGAACAGTTCGTCCTGTACGCTAAGCAGCTCTTTTTCAAAATTGAATTCCTTCATCGGTTGTGCCGGTTCCCTGTTCCGGAAGTGCCTGTTAAAGGCCGGACGGCTCTCCGGACAGGAAAAGCCTGTCCGGCCTTACACCATTCCAGATATGGAATTATTTAACCTCGATAGCCTTGGAAGTTTTTTGTTTTTCTTCCTCCTTCACTTTCGGGATTTCAATGGACAGGATCCCGTGTTCGACTTTTGCGGAAATCTTATCCTTCTCCACGTTTTCAGGTAGCAGGATGGTCTGCTGGAACTTGGAATAAGAGAATTCGCGGCGGAGATACTTCTTGTCTTTCTTCTCCTCCTTCTTCTCTTCTTTCTTTTCCATGCAGATTGTCAGGTTGTTGTTTTCGTCAACATTCACCTTGAAATCATCCTTCGTCATTCCGGGAGCCGCCATTTCAACCTTGTAGTCCTTGTCATTCTCAATGACATTGATGGCAGGAGCCGTAACTCCCGTTTTTGCCAGCCACTCATTCTCGAAGAAATCGTTAAAAATACTCGGCAACCAGTTTGAATTTGTTTTTACAGGTACCATTTTTACCTCCTTTTTTAAATTGTTAGTAAATAAAATATTCAAAAAGACAATACAAATCAGTCTGATTGACTGACTCTTATCGTCTGATCATACCTTGTTCGGCTACAGCCTCCGTCCGTCTCCGTATCTCCTCCTGGTCTCCGAGGAAATAGTCCCTGACAAGCACCGGCCGTTCATCAAATTCGAATACATAAGGTACTGCCGTGGGCAGGTTCAAGAGGGATATGTCCGTATCGGAAATATTCTTGAGATGCTTGACTATCCCGCGCAGACTGTTTCCATGGGCAACGACAAGCAGGTTGTCCCTATGCATCAATGTGGGTAGGATGACACATTCCCAATAGGGCATGACACGCATGACGGCATCCTTCAGGGATTCAGTCCGTGGCAGTTCCATTTCGGGAACACCGGCGTAACGGGTGTCGTTCCCCGGATAGCGGGGATCGTCTTCCTTCACCGGCTCGGGCGACACGCCGTAACTTCTCCGCCAGATATGGACTTGTTCCTCGCCATATTTGTCTGCTGTCTCCCTTTTGTTAAGTCCCTGAAGTATGCCGTAGTGTTTCTCGTTCAACCTCCAGCTTTTCTCCACCGGGATCCAGTCTTCATTGAGACGGTCCAGAACACAATTCAACGTTTTCACAGCCCGTTTCAGATAGGATGTGTAAGCCGCCTCAAAAGAGAATCCCGCTTCTTTCAGCATATCACCGGCTTTACAGGCTTCTGCGATCCCCTTATCACTCAGGTCTACATCGGTCCAACCGGTAAAGCGGTTTTCCTTGTTCCATAGGCTCTCGCCATGTCTCAACAATACGATCCTTTTCATGCCATATAGTTTTTATGCAACGGTTATCGAAGGATCCAGATAGACATCCTGAATGGTGTTCAGAAGCGAGACCCCGTCTTTCATCGTCTTCTGGAAGGCTTTTCTCCCACAGATAAGTCCCATACCTCCGGCACGTTTGTTCACCACTGCGGTTACGACGGCATCATGCAGGTCAGATGTCCCATGGGACTCGCCCCCCGAATTGATCAGGCCAACCCTTCCCATATACCCGTTGGCCACCTGGTAGCGGCAGAGGTCTATCGGATGGTCGGAGACCAGTTCCGTATACATACGCCCGTCGGTCTTACCGAATCCGATGGCTTTAAAACCTCCATTGTTGGACGGCAGCTTCTGCTTCACGATATCAGCCTTGATGGTGACCCCGATATGGTTGGCCTGCCCTGTCAGATCTGCTGCCGCATGATAGTCAATCCCGTCTTTCTTAAAACTGCTGTTTCTCAGATAACACCACAATACCGTGGCCATCCCCAACTCATGGGCATATTCAAACGCCTGTGAGACCTCCACAATCTGGCGGCGGCTTTGTTCCGAACCGAAATAGATAGTTGCCCCCACGGCAACGGCACCCATGTTCCATGCCTCCTTCACTGTACCGAACATGACCTGGTCATAACTGTTCGGATAAGTCAGCAGCTCGTTATGGTTCAACTTCACGATGAAAGGAATCTTATGGGCGTACTTACGTGCCACAGCTCCCAGAACTCCGAATGTGGATGCCACGGCGTTGCATCCTCCCTCGATAGCGAGTTTCACAATGTTCCCGGGATCGAAGTAAAGAGGATTGGGTGCAAAGGATGCTCCGGCAGAATGTTCTATCCCCTGATCCACCGGCAGGATGGAGACATACCCGGTATTGGCCAGACGCCCGTGCCCGTACAGGGCTTGCAGGCTCTCCAAGGTGCGTATATTCCTGTCGGAATCCACCCATGCCTTGTCTATCATATTCGGCTCGGGGATATGGATGAGTTTCTTGTCTATTGTCTTGCATACATGGTCCAGGTAGTATCCTGCCTGCGTTCCCAACAAATCAATAATCGTGCTCATGTCAGTCGTTTTTTTATTCCAAATCAGGACTGGCGTTCCCCCAGTTTTGCATCCATGAAAAGGATGCCGCTCTCTCCGGCTTTCTTCATCAGGTTTACGATGTTCAGGAAATTCGCCTCTTCCTCCACCTGCTCCCTGACAAATCCCCAAAGAAAATCACGGGTGGCATTGTCTTTCTCCTCGGAAGCCAGATGTACCAGTTCGTCAATCAATCTGGAAACATGTCTCTCGTGTTCCAAGGCATGTTCAAAGACTTCGGTGGGACTGCCCCAACCCTGTGGAACCACATCGACCTTGTCCACTTTTGCCTCCGCCTCACGTTTGGCCATATATTCGGCGATGGCACATGCGTGTCCTGTCTCTTCCGCCGATTGCTTGCGCATCCAGCGGGCCATGCCGGAAAAACCTTCCTTTTCCAGATAGAAGGACATTGAAAGATACAGGTTGGCGGACCATAATTCCGCAGTAATCTGCCCGTTCAGGGCCTTTTGTAAATTCTCGGTCATAATGAATCTAATTTTTAATGTTGGTACTATTTTTTATTTTTCATATTCAGGGGCAAGCGTGTGCTTGTCTCAAAATATCTGTCAGGACAGGTTGCATCCCGTTTATGAAACATTCCACGGCGATGACCATCAGAATAAGCCCCATCAGTCTCATCATCACATTATTTCCGGTTTCTCCAAGAATTTTCAAAAGCCGCGTTGACACGCAAAGGATAATGAAAGAGAGGAGACAGACTAGGGCGATCACGCAAACCAGTGCAATTTTGAAAATATGCTCAGGGGCATCTTCCATCAGTGTTATGCCGCTTGAAATTACACCCGGACCGCACAGCATCGGAACGGCAAGAGGCGTGACGGTGATGTTCCTGGAATATTCTTTTTTCTCGTTCTCGTTCAGTTTCACATGGGTGAAGTGTGCCTGCAGCATGTCATATCCGATTTTAAAGATGATGATACCTCCCGCAATCCGGAAACCATTGGTCGAGATCCCGAAAAAATGGAACAGGAACCTGCCGCACAAGGTGAAAAGTACCAGTATGACGAACGTGAGGGCGCAGGATTTTAAGGCGATGCTCCGGCGTTCTCCGGCACTCATGCCCTCGGTCATCTGCAGGAAAACCGGCATCACTCCGAGGGGGTCCATCAATGTGAACAACGAAGTGAAACACAACATTGAGTATGCGAATATATCCATAGGATGATACTTGTTTTATTTTTAGACCATTATTTTCTCTGTGAACAATAAACTCCGGTCAGGTTACACGATTTGACACATCATATGAAGCAGGGCAGCCTGCGTTCATATTCCATGGCCAGGATACGCAACAATTCCATAAACGCCGTACTTACATATATCCGTTTTGTGTACAGCCCCTTGATGAAAGAATGGATGGATGAATCCGTATTCTGGCATAGTACGTGAAGTTCGGATATCTGACGGGATATATATTGTTCATGTTCAAGCAGGGTGTTCAAGGCAGCCAGCGGTGTCGGCCATTGCCGGATGTCGCGCCTGATTTCATGGATGGTTACAGCACCTCCTTCATGATAGATGCGGTTCATCATCTGATAGACCTTGCCCATATTGTCCTGTGCCTGTGCACTTAGCCATGAGGCCAATATCGGAAGTTGCTGCCCCTCAAAATAGACCTGCAATGACAGGTACAGGTTAGTTGACCAGATTTCTGTATTGATCAATGTGTTCATCGCATATTCAATTCGTTTATCCATGGCTGTTCTGATATTTGAAATTAGACAAAATAAATCGTAATTCATATCCTGCAATAATCATGAATTTATGTGATAGCATCTGTAAATCGGACTCTTATGGAGTTGTAAAATGAATTTTAATGCTTGCGAGACAAATAGTCATAAAAATGTATAATTATCATGCCTTTTTGTCACAAGATCCCTACAACATTCTCAACAAGATATCCAGTTCTTTCTCTATCATGTTGATCTTGTCGTATATGTAATCCAGCGTATTATGATAGTGCAGGCAGGCCCTGCATTCCTGCAATTCCCTTGACAGGGAGAGTATTTGTTGCCAAAGTTCCTCTTCTGTATGTCCAGGGGGATTATTGAATGCCATAAATGGATTCAGAGAAACTGTTTGGCATGTAATTTGTGTAATAATAGCCGCAAGTCCCGAAAAGGGGCAGGAATGGAAACAAAAAGGCAGAGAATTCCACTAAAGACAGTAACAGACAGAGGAATGAAAACGGAAGGCAGGACCTGTCCGGTTTTGAAACAAATTGCTTTCATAATGCGATTATATGACAACTCTGTTCCCTGAAGTTGTGTTTATATAAAGTTAAGCGTGGGAACTTTGGTATTACCGTTCAGAAGTATCCCCATACTCAACAACATATAATACACAAAGCCCCACGCCTATATATGCTAACAAGATATAATAGTGCATAGGGACACCTGATGTATTATTCAATTGTTGTCTTGAAATTGGGGATTTCCTGAACATGGATAATGCCTAACGCTTACTGTTATTAATCTTTTTTGGTAAAAGACAAGGCAAAAATACTAAAAGAATTGATTCGCGTCAATAAAAATCCAACTTTTTTATTATTTTACTCTCTGCGCCACTGAATTTCATCGCTCTCCGCTCTCCAAATCCCGTGCCCTTCAGCGATAAGTAATCCTGAGTTCATCAATTGCCTCATAAAAGAGCTTTTGTACATCCTAAAATCCGCAACCTGTAATATTTTTGATATCTGGGGTTGCAGATACCTCTCTAAAACGACTCGTTTTCGTAAAGAACCCTAATGGTGCAGTCGCAAGAGACAAAATCCCCTTACCCCATGATGCGACTTGAGGCAATACGCAAAAGGCCACGAAGATTTGAGGCTACCCAAAATCAAATTTGAAGGCCATCATGTATGCATCATTGCTTGTGTATATGTTCAGTATGTGCTGTCTTGCAGTCTTAATCCATTTTGCAGGGACAGAAACATACTTGAATACAAAAGTTTTGATTCTGCTTGTGCGTTTAAGTCCAAAGCTCTTCATGTTTGCGTCAGATATGAGGTGTCTGTAAAAGTTTCGTATTAAAGCGGTCAGAAGCAGGAACACCGTGTTTTCCGCCATGAACGATTTTGGCAGCCGTTTCCAGCCAAAGCCGTTGTTCATGTCGTCCAATACACGCTCAGCACCGCCACGCTTGTTGTAATACTCCACGATGTCACGGTCTGTCGAAGTATAGTCATTTGTCAGTATGCATCTGTATGTATATTCCCCTTCCCACAGGTCGAGTTCCTTGTTGATGCTTCTTTGCCGCTGTATGACAAGGCGGTACGCTTTGCCGACCCATTTCTCTGCAATGATGGAGCATATCTCAAACTCGTGACCGTTTATGTATTCGGTCTTCCATCCGCGCAAGGCAAAGATATCGTCATACAACGATACACACCTGTTTGCGCGGATATAAAAATGCCGACTGTGCTTCTCCACCATTTCCACCATAGCCTCAGAGCATGAGCCACAATCCATCCTCGCACGGTTTATATGTATTCTGGCATTCTCCAAACGCTCAAAAATACGTTTTAGAGTGTCTTCCTGATGGAAACGGACATTGGTATTGCCGTCGCGGTTCTCTATCCCGACGATGACATCGCCGACCGTTGCTATTCCTGGACTGTAACCGGTAAACTTCTTGTAGGTTATTTTTGCGTCAAATTTCTCCGTCTCAATGAACTGGTGGTCAAAATCAAAGTCATATTCATTGTCTGGCAGCAACTGTCCAGTTGCCAGCAATGCATTGACAAGCAGATTGTTAAGGTCGGAAGCCACGTTGAAGTCGTAGCTTTTGCCCGAATCAGACCTGTAGGTCAGATTCGGTGTGGTCAATTCACGAATGGCCCTAAGTATTGTGTCTGCGCTGCATGTACGGAGGGGTGGATGCAAGCAAAGTGCTTCCATAAGGTGTGAGGTCACGTCTTCGACACATGACCCTCCACAGAAATATACGCACATCAGAGAACGTATTATCTCGCTATATTGATAGCCATACACTTTGCTACGCAAACCTAAAGTAGAGTCTATTGTACAAGACAACATCCTGTCGAATTTCTCCATAATTGGAAATATACCACCAAAAGATGTGAGTTTCTCGGATTTTATTTGTACTTTTACCATGCTTGATGAGGTTTTGTTTGACTATTTTTGCAACACTAAGTTAAGTGAATCCTTTGACATGACAAAATCCTGAGCCGCTCGGCTTTGCCGCTTGGCTTGTCCAAGAACTTTTTGTTGTTCAGGATATTATAAAAGTTAAAATTTATAGTGTTGCGGAATTAAGGTAATAACAATACTATGAAATCGTTATTCATATTACAACTTGTATGTTGCGTCATTACAGCCATGCTAGCATTGCAATTAGCCATGGCAAGTTTGCAGGTGAGATGGAAGGTGTGGCGCTACGAAATATCAAGATGGATTCTCGTTGCATCCATGCTATTCTTCTCCGTCCACTACCTCTTACAGATGATTCATGGACTCCGTGCACAAGGTGCCGATGTGGGCGCAGCATTCAACATATTGTTCTATACTCCAGTGGCATTTGCCATCACTCTCTCCATAATCAACATAGAGAGCACAGGCAACAAAGTGCGACGGTATTGTTTACGTGGTATGATGGCATACATACTCATCGCCATAGTTTTCGTCATTGGCATGTTCAAAAGTCAAAGTTTACACATTGGCAATATGCTCTATGTGATGCTCGGTCTTTTTGTGGCTAGCATGGCATATTTTATTCTTATCATTCGCAAAGAAACAAAAGCCCGAAAGCAGAAGCTCATGGAGAATTTCGGAATCGACTTGATTCCATACGTGCGCTATTCGCAAGCCAGCATCATTTTGCTATACTTTGCTGCTGGACTCCTTCCTGTAGCAATCCTCTTCAATACCTTATTATATATAATAGGTCCCTTGATATTACTCTCTGTCATCTTTTTCGTCCACACTTTCATTGCTATGGGCTATTACACCACACCCAAAGAAGTCATTCCTAAGGAAAATGACGCAGAAGCAAAAGTCACGGAAGCAGAAGACATGAAAGACGGCAAGAACACTCATGGCACAAATATCTTGACAGCTAATAGAAAGATGGAAATAGAATTAGCCCTCAAGAAATGGTGTGAAGAGGGATTTTATAAGGACTATGAAGTTAACATCTATTCGCTAGCTACCAAGTTGGGATACAAGAAAAACGAACTGACAGAATACTTCAATCAGTCAGAATACACCAATTTTAGAACCTGGCTTAGCGACATTCGTTTTAATGAGGCTGTTCGCATGATGAAAGCCAACCCCGAATATAGCATTGACGCTATTTCCACAGAGTGCGGTTTCTCATCCCACACATGGATTTATCGTATATTCAAACAAAAAACGGGCATGTCACCTAGCCAATGGCGCAAACAGTTTGCCTCCATCTAAATGCGTATTTTTGTAATTTCGCATTAAATAGCATTTAAAAGAGGTGTGTCAGCGTTTTGACACAACCTCTACTTAAAAGATTTAATTTACAATAGTATTGCGGAATTAAGGTACATGAAACCGATAACCTGTCATAGTGGCATTGGGAAAAGCCGTTCAGACGATCCGCATCATGGTCGGCAAAAGATCTAAAGTGACCTCTTTGGCTGTCTTGCGCTTGGAGACATGAATCATTTCAAGCACCTTTATGACGTCTTCAGACTTCGTGCCACGTATCATGGTCACAAGTGTACCTCTGCCACCACGTCCCGCACGATTAGTGACAACAGTATATAATTCTCCGCAGCTTAAAGAAGTCTCGTCAATACAAAGGCTAGGGACCTGAGGTTGTGCCCGCATTCTGACACATTTACATTTGTAGTATTAAATATCCCAATAAAAATATAAGTGTATATTGTAATGGGATCTTAATAGAGGATTAAAAAATAAATACTTAATGGGCTGTTTCTTATGAATTCTACTGAAATCTTATAATAATTGCTCAAAAAATCACATTCTTTGTATACGTAATATCCTAATTTTGGAACGCAAATTAAAAGAATATTAATAAACTAAATTATCTGATTTATATGACAAAATTAAGATGTATGCTTTGTTGCCTGATGATCTGTACTATTACTATTGATGCTAGGACTGTTAATGATATATATAAAAGAATATCTGCACAAGTCTCCTTGAAGGTTCCCGGTAATCAATCACGAAACTATTCCCTTGCTTTTCAAGGAGCCGTTGATGATAAGGGAATCTATCTGTTAGAGTCTGAAGAAAAAATACCATTAATCATTACAGAGAGAATAGAACGTGACAATGTTAAATGTGTAATGGTAGTAAGTATTACGGCATTGGAAGACGTGTACTTTAATTATCAACAACAGTTGAAAACAGGCTTCCGACATAATGACTGTATGTTTTATCTACCAGGATTCTGGTATAGTCGCAATTTACGTTCTCCTAAAGGTGCTCCTTCATTTCATATATCAGAGAGTTGGCTGGTACGTGAGGATCGTCTGAGCTCACCCCTTACCGGTATCTTCAATCAGAAAGATGGACGTTATATGACTGTGGCACGCAAGGACGATTTTCAATGGGATGCCCTTGCTACCCACCAAACAGGCGAAATCATCCTCTCGGGCAAAACGTCCCTAGGGTTCACCGGCTTTGAGAGCCATGACGGAACATCAACACTATCTTTTGGATTTCCTTACCGAGAAGCTCCTAAAACCTATATTCGTAAGTTGACGCTGGCTCCGGAGGTTACATCTTTCCAATATCTAAAAAAAGGAGAAACAGTACTCCTGACCTGGGAATTTATCGAGGGGCAGGCTACAGACTACTCAGATTTTATTTGCCATACTTGGGAATATTGTTATGATACATACCGTCCCCAACCTGTGAAAATACCTTTTTCTCCAGAAGAGATAAAAGGAGTGCTGAGCAATTATTTTGTGGAAAGTTTTGTTGGGGACAAAGCTCTTGCCTATTACTCCAGCCCTGAAATGAAAGTGGCAGCCTGTGCCAACATGAATGTAGCAGAGATAGGTTTTGTCGGTCGCGTACTTCTAAACGCTTTCAATGCATGGGAGTTTGGCAATGAGAATGGACGTGATGACCTTGCAGCTAGCAGTAAAAAGATATTTGATAGTTACTTAGAAAATGGCTTTACGGAAACCGGTTATTTGCGTGAATGGGTAAATCTGGAAAATGATAGTGATGTGAAAGAAGAACGCCCAGTGCATAGCATACGTCGTCAGTCGGAAGGAATTTATGCCATGTTTCATTATCTGAATTATGAACAGAAGTATAAACGTCACCATCCTGATTGGGAACAACGCTTAAAGAAAATGCTCGATATGTTCTTGCAACTGCAAAATCCAGATGGAAGTTTTCCACGTAAATTCCATGATGACTTTACAGTTGTTGACGGAAGTGGAGGAAGTACTCCATCCGCTACATTACCTCTGGTTATGGGATATAAATATTTTAAGGACAAACGCTATCTGTCCGCTGCCCGGCGTACTGCGGAATATCTGGAAAAAGAGCTTATATCAAAGGCTGACTATTTCTCCTCTACGCTGGATGCAAACTGTGAGGATAAGGAAGCTTCCCTCTATACCGCTACGGCAACTTACTATTTATCATTGATAACAAATGGTACGGAACATAACCACTATGCCTCTCTGACACGAAAAGCGGCTTATTTTGCCTTGTCCTGGTATTACGTCTGGGACGTTCCGTTTGCTCCCGGGCAGATGTTGGGTGATATCGGTCTGAAAACTCGCGGCTGGGGAAATGTCTCGGTGGAGAATAATCATATTGATGTATTTATTTTTGAATTTGCCGATGTGCTCCGTTGGCTTTCCAAAGAGTATAATGAACCTCGTTTCTCTGATTTTGCTGAAGTCATTTCTACTTCCATGTGCCAGTTACTTCCTTATAAAGGACATATGTGTGGAGTGATAAAAGTTGGTTATTATCCGGAAGTGATCCAGCACACCAACTGGGATTATGGAAGGAATGGAAAAGGATATTATAATGACATGTTTGCTCCCGGTTGGACGGTAGCATCCCTTTGGGAATTGCTGACACCGGGACGTACTGAGAATATACTGTTGAAATAGCTCTGATATCCACTTTTCAGGATATTCTTATATCCTGTTGTATGTTAATTAATGAAACTAACAATTAAGACAATGCAGAGACTACGTATTTTAGTTATATTAATACTTCTTTCTTTGATGCCTCTTTATTCCCTTGCCGTTCTGAATGAAGGACAATATGCATTCCGTTCACTTGATATCAATAATGGATTATCCCAGAATACGGTCCATGCCATCCTTCAGGATAAACAAGGATTTATGTGGTTTGGGACGAAGGATGGTCTTGACCGGTATGATGGTATCTCTTTTCGGACTTTCATGAAAGAATCCGGAACCTTGGGCAATAATTTCATCACTTCTTTGTATGAAGACAATCTTGGGCAAATATGGATTGGGACAGACGTAGGCCTATATGTCTATTGCCCACAAATGGAAAAGGTCAGGCATTTTACTCTGATAAGTAATTCAAACATAGATATAGACTGTACGGTCAATCTGATAACTGGGGACCAGAAAGGAGGTATCTGGGTTGTAACTCAGACGCGGGGAATCTTCTATTACAATCCCCAGGATAGCCAGTTGGTTAATTATCAGTCGGACGGGTCCGGTACTCTGAACCTTAAAACTTCCGGCCAACTCTATTTTGATTCGGACGATGTCTGCTGGTTGGACATACGTGATGGAAATCTGTATTATTCAAAAGACAAGCTTAAAACTTTAACTCCGATTTTTCCAGAAGATTCAAAAGTGTCTTTCAGAGATGAATACATCTATAAATTGCTCCCCGGACCCTATAATTGCATGTATGTGGGAACTGTATTCGGACTGAAAGAAGTGAACCTAACTAATAAGACTATCCGTACCCTTCTTTCCAAGGATGAATTGGGAGGTGATATTTATATCAGGGAACTTGCATTTTATTCAGATGACGAATTATGGATAGGAACCGAATCGGGACTTTATATCTATAATCTGCACACGGCAAAAATCATCCACTTGCAGAACGTCAACGGTGATCCCTATTCAATCTCTGACAATGCCATCTATTCGATTCTCAAAGACCGTGAAGGCGGAATGTGGATAGGGACTTATTTTGGGGGTGTGAATTATTACCCCCGGCAATATACCTACTTTGATAAAGTCTATCCCCAGAAAGAATCAAACAAAATGGGAAAAAGGGTGCGGGAGTTTTGTGCCGCCCATGACGGCACACTCTGGATAGGTACAGAAGATAAGGGGCTTTTCCATTATTATCCTAGTACTGGAAAAATCGAACCGTTCATTCATCCGGATATTTATCATAATGTTCACGGATTGTATTTGGACGGAGATTATCTGTGGGTTGGGAATTTTGCAAAAGGATTGAAGCGTATTGATTTGAGGACATACGCTGTAAAGCACTATGATAATATTGCAAGTGATATCTTTTCTATCTGCCGGATAACTGCGGGCGATCTGTATCTTGGAACAACAATAGGATTGTTTCGGTACAACCCAGATACGGAACGTTTTAAACGCGTCCCCGAACTTGGGTGGACGTTTGTTTATTATATAAAGGAGGATAAGCAGGGGAATTTATGGCTGGCAACTTATGCCGATGGCGTCTATAAAAAGAATGTCCGTACAGGTGGTTGGGAACATTTCGTACATGAGGAAGCAGACTCGTCCACCCTTCCATCCAATAAGGTGCTGAGTATTTTTGAAGACAGTCAAAATCAGCTATGGTTTACCACACAAGGAGGTGGCTTCTGCCGCTTTGTGCCTTCCGCCAACACCTTTGTCCGTTATGACGGTATCGGTCTGCCAAGCAACGTCATTTATCGGATTGAAGAAGATGAAAAGGGATTGTTCTGGGTTTCAACCAATAAAGGGCTGGTGCATTTTAACCCGAAGAATTCCAGTTTTAAAGTGTATACAGTTGCTAATGGGTTGCTGAGTAACCAGTTTAATTACCAGTCCAGCTATAAGGATAAGAATGGACGGATTTATTTTGGCTGTATTAACGGTTTCATCTCCTTTGCCCCCTCCTCCTTTATTGATAATGATTTTTTACCCTCTGTTTTGATTACCGATTTTATGCTCTTTAATAAAAAGGTGGTAGTCGGAGAAAAAGGCTCTCCATTGAAACAAAGTATCACTTTGTCAAACCATATCGAACTTCAGTCAAATCAGAATTCGTTCTCCTTCAGGATAGCTGCGATAAGTTATCAGTCACCGAGCATGAATACACTGCTATATAGACTGGAAGGGTATGATTCCGAATGGCATACAGCGGGTAAGGGCCCTATTACGTATTCCAATTTACCTTATGGGACATACATGTTACGCGTGAAAGGTGCGAATAGTGATGGTGTATGGAATCCAGATGTACGCACATTGGGGATCAGGATATTGCCCCCGTTTTATTTATCCGTATGGGCATACCTGATTTATATCCTATTGATACTCGGTACATTTTTCGCCCTCTTCTTTTATTTAAGGAAGCGTACTATTGAAAAGCAGCGTAAAGAGATGGAGAAGTTCGAACAGGAAAAGGAGCAGGAACTCTACACCACTAAGATAGATTTCTTTACAAATGTGGCACACGAAATCCGTACTCCTTTAACACTGATAAAGTGCCCATTGGAGAATGTACTTGCTGATAGGGAACTCTCCGAAAATGTAAGGATGGAATTGGAAATTATGGATCAGAACGTGGAGAGGTTACTGAACCTGATAAACCAATTACTTGATTTCCGTAAAGCGGAAAATAAAGGTTTTAAATTGAATCCGAAAGAATATAATATCGGTACTATCGTCCACTCTGTTTATAAGTATTTCACCACTTTGGCAAAGCAAAGGGGAATTAAACTTGAAGTAGAAGTTCCAGAGGAAGAATTGTTGGCTTCTGTTGACAAAGAGGCTTTGACCAAAATTCTCAGTAATCTGTTTGCTAATGCATTGAAATATGCCCGGACATACGTTTATCTCCATTTGTCTGTTGATGAGAAGAATGAGGTGTTCACTATCTCTATGAGTAATGATGGGAATATAGTCCCTATCGAAATGCGTGAAAATATTTTTAAAGCCTTTGTCCAATACCGGGACGGGAAAGATATTGTCTCGGGCACAGGCATCGGATTAGCTATGGCTCGTTACTTGGCAGAGTTGCATCAAGGTATGCTGGTGATGGACCGGGAGCTAGATTGTAACCGTTTCATTCTTTCCATTCCAATATTACACCAGACACTTCCGGATGATTCGGAAGAACAACATAAGAAACCTGGGTATGATGATGAAGATCGTGAAGTTTCTGATAAAGATAAAAGAGAGGTTGCTTCCATATTGGTTGTAGAAGATAATAAGGATATGCTTGCTTTTGTGTTCAGGCAATTGTCTTCATTGTATCATGTACTGATTGCGGAAAATGGGGTCGAGGCGTTGGACGTTCTTGAACAGAAATCTGTGGATCTGATAATAAGTGACATTATGATGCCTCTGATGGACGGGGTTGAATTATGCAAGCATCTGAAACAAAATCTGGACTATAGTCATATTCCTGTAATATTATTGACAGCTAAAACTAATCTGGAATCAAGAATCGAAGGACTTGAAGAAGGGGCGGATGCGTATATTGAAAAGCCGTTTTCTATGGAGTATCTTCGTGCCAATGTAGCAAATCTGTTGAGTAATCGGGAAAGATTACGCCGTCACTTTATTGAATTTCCTTTTATCAAAGCAGATGCAATGGCGCAGACAAAGGCCGATGAGATGTTTATTAGCAAGTTAAATGAGTATGTATTACGCCATCTTGATAATACGGACCTGCAAATTGATGATATAGCGGATGCAATGAATATGGGACGTTCCAACTTTTACCGGAAATTGAAAGGAATCCTAAATATGAGTCCGAACGAATATCTCCGCCTTTTCCGTTTGAAGCAGGCAGCTTCCATACTGAAAGAAGGAACCTATGGAGTGGTGGAAGTCTCTTACATGGTAGGGTTCAGTACCCCCTCCTATTTTTCAAGCTGTTTTAAAAAACAGTTCGGAGTACTGCCTAAAGATTTCATATCGCACTAGTAATATGTATTTTGCTTTAAATTTTATAATATCAGGTCATTTTCTGATATTTTATCCGAGTTGTTCCGGGTAATTTTGCAAATATATTAACAACTAAATTTGATGTATGACAAGGTATTTACTTTTTTTTGCCAGCCAGCCTTCGGGCGGAAGAGAGAGTTGTTTTCCTATCGTATATATAAACGATTCTTAGTTTGAGAATTTGTACTGTAATTTATATAAAGTCAAAGAAATAATTATAAAATAAATTGCACACACAATGAATAATAGAAAAGAAAATGAACAGAGTTGTATAGTAATGAATAAAAAAGAGGGTACATCGTGCATTACGACACACCTCCCTGTATTTCAGAGAAAAATCTACACTACTAATCAAAAAATCTATTGATATATGAACTGTAAAGTAAAACAAGGATGCCTTACCAGCGAAAGCTGTTGCATCCTGTTATGGTTAGCCTTCACATTATTTCCCGTTTCCGTTGTAACGGCGGCAGATAATAGAAAGATCGACGAGAGCCAGCAAAAAGAAGTAAAAGCAGAAATGAAAGGATATGTGGGAGACGAAAACGGAGAGCCTGTTATTGGAGCTACCGTATTGGAAAGTGGAACGCAGAACGGGGTTATAACAGATGTGGACGGTATATTCACTATACAGTTGGCAAAGAACGCATCATTGACCATTTCATATGTTGGGTACCAGAAGAAAACGGTAGTGGTAAAAGATAAGAAGTTCATTTCCGTTAATTTGACTCCGGACAGGAGTATGATGCTGGATGAAGTGGTCGTGGTCGGTTTTGGCAAACAAAAGAAAGAATCCCTCGTGGGAGCTGTGCAGGCAGTGAAGCCGGAAGACCTGAAGATGACATCCAGTAATCTTAGTACTTCATTTGCCGGGAACGTTCCAGGTATCATCGCCGTACAAACACAGGGTGAACCAGGCTCTGATGAGGCGAAATTCTATATACGTGGTATATCAACTTTTGGTTCGAATACCTCACCGCTGATCATACTTGACGGTGTGGAAATCAACGCTACGATGATGAACAATATTCCTCCAGAATCTATCGCGTCGTTTTCTGTGCTGAAAGATGCTACGGCAACGTCCCTATACGGCTCACGGGGGGCTAACGGAGTTATCATCGTTACTACCAAGCAAGGACAGCTTTCCGAGAAAATGTCTGTAGATATCCGCTTTGATAATACTTTCTCCATGCCTACCTATGTGCAGAAAATGGCAGATGGCCCGACTTACATGGATATGTATAATGAAGCCGTTTATAATCAGGCTATTGCCAATAACCAAGAGTATGAGCCTTTCTATAGCCGGGATAAGATAGATAAAACACGTGCCAATGCAAATCCCTACCTGTTCCCAAACAATGACTGGTACAGTATGTTGTTCAAAGACTTCGCCGTTAATCAGAATTTGAATATCTCCATCAAGGGCGGAAGCAAAAATGTGGATTACTTCCTGAATGCTGGAATCTTCTATGAAAATGGTATCATCCGGCAACCCAAGGAAGATAAGCTTGATGTGGGTATGCGCAACAAGAAATACCTGTTTCAGAGTAATGTGACAGCCCGTGTTACCTCTACGACGAAAGTGGGGCTAAATATGAATACGCAGTTGTTCTACCACCATGCCCCCAAAACAAGTACCCGGAATTTGTTCGCCTATTCCATGCATGGGAATCCCGTACGTTTTCCTGCTACACTTCCTGCTGAACCAGGGGATACATACATCCGCTACGGTAGCAATGATCCGTGGGATGTGGGAAAATCAGAGCCGAATCCTTACGCCAAATTGAGTGAAGGTTATACGGAACGAAATTATGTCTATATGACGACCGCTTTCAATCTCGAACAGGACTTGAAGTTTGTCACACCAGGGTTAAAACTCACCGGACTGGCATCTTTCTATAATTACAGTTTTAACTGGCTGGATCATTGGATTGTACCTTTCTACTATAAAGTATCTGATGACTATACGATGGATGATCAGGGAAACTACCTTTATAAGACTTCGACTATCGGTGAGCCGGGAGAACCTTATCTGAAGAGCAATTCCGGGCGTGATCCGACAGAGAGTGTCTGGTCTTTACAGGGAGCGCTGGACTACTCACGCCAGTTTGGTGGACATGATGTGGGAGCTACCCTTGTTTACCACATGAAAGAAACCAAGAAAGTGAAGGACGGCGGAGCTGAAAAAGATCTTCTTCCTTACCGTGAGCAAGGGATGGCCGGACGTCTGACCTACAGTTTTGGTCAGCGTTACCTGCTTGAGGCTACCTTTGGTTATAATGGCTCGGAGAATTTCAGAAGCGGGCATCGTTTCGGATTCTTCCCTGCGATTGCCCTAGGATGGACTATTTCTAATGAAAAGTTTTTCCAACCGTTAAAAAAAACAGTTTCCACTCTGAAAATCCGAGCTACTTATGGATTGACCGGAAATGATGCGCTTGCCACTCGCTTTCCCTATGTAACAGAAGTCAGTATGAATAATAATTTGGATTGGTGGACTGGTAGCGGTACCCGCGTGAATGGGCCGCTTGTAAATATTTATGGTAATGCGAACGCTACATGGGAGAAATCGAAAAAGCTGAATTTAGGTGTCGATATGACCCTTCTTGAATCTATGGATATAACCATTGATTATTTCAAGGAAGACCGTAGTGGAATTTTTATGCAACGTTCGTCCGTCCCTTCAACAATGGGAGTGACAGGTATGCTGCCTTATGCCAACATTGGCTCGGTAAAGAATAAGGGTGTGGATATGAGTGTAGCATACAGCAAAGTAATTGGCAAAGATTGGGTGCTCCGCCTGAACGGTAGTCTGACCTATGCACATAATGAGATTACGGAGATAGACGAACCGGTGAATGTAGAACCCTATTCTTCAAGAATCGGACACCCGATAAACAGTATTATGGGATATGTGTCTGACGGATTGTTTACTTCTCAGGAGGAAATAGACAGATCTCCCAAACAGTCGTTCGGAAATTATACGGTGGGAGATATTAAATATAAAGATCTGAATGGTGATAACGTGGTGAATGGTTATGACAGGACGATTATCGGCAATCCTGAAATTCCGGAGATTATCTATGGTTTTGGAGGAACGTTGAAGTATAAAAAGTGGGATTTGTCTCTGTTTTTCCAGGGAGTGGCCAAAGTCAGTTTAATGATGAGCGATATTCATCCGTTCAGCGAAGCGGGCCATAAAGGATATAACATTGCACAGTATATCGTTGATGACCACTGGTCGGAAAGCAATAATGTAGCCGGTGCCGCCTATCCCCGATTATCACCCGAATTTATCACGAACAATGCGCAAACCAGCACTTATTACCTACGTAACGCAGCTTTCCTGCGCCTGAAGAATGCCGAACTGGGCTATTCCTTCTTCCCGTGGCTGCGTGTGTATGCAGCAGGTACTAATTTGCTGACATTCTCTCCGTTCAGTACCTGGGATCCTGAAATGGGAAGTGGGAATGGTTTGAAATATCCGCTACAGCGCACGGCCAAGATCGGGATTCAGTTTCATTATTAATTAAGAACAGAATAAGTTATGAAAAATATATATACAAAGTTATGCCTGTCGGCAATCGGCTGTTTAATGATGGCATCATGTGATTTTCTTGATGTGGTTCCGCAAGGTACTGCTACCGTGGATGATATCTACCGAACACAATATCAGGCTGAAGGAATGGTACTGTCTTGCTACGCGAATATCCCTAACTATTTCCATCCCCAACAATTTCCTGATTTTACCGGAGGAAACGAAATCATAACGAGCAAAGGAGGAACAACGCGCTGGTTTCATTTCCGCAGTCTGGTTTATGGGGAAGAATCCCCAACAACGACTTATTACTCATTATGGAGCAATACAGCAAAATCTTATCCGCAGGGTGCTGTGAAGAAAGCAGTATGGGAAAGTATCCGCAATTGCTATAATGTGCTTAATAATCTGGATAGGGTATCGGACATTACCCCCGAAAACCTGAGCTGGTGGAAAGGTGAAGCGCTGTTTTTGATCGGGTATTATCATCAGATCATGCTGGAGTACTATGGACCGATAGTTATTATTGACAAGGAAATACCAATGGAAAGTTCTCCGGCCGAGATGATGACCTCCCGTTCTCCTTATGATACATGTGTCGATTTCATTGCCAATAAATATTCGGAAGCAGCTAGATTACTTCCTGGCGTATGGGATTCAAGTAAGAGAAACAGGGCTACCTCTTCTGCTGCCTTGGCTTTCAAGGCTCGGCTGTTGCTTTATGCCGCCTCGCCGTTAGTCAATGGGAATAGTGAGTTTTATTCCGACTTTAAAAACCCCGACGGCACTTTTCTGATTAACCAGACTTATGACCGGGAAAAGTGGAAGAGAGCGATGGATGCTGCCAAAGAGGCCATAGACCTTTGCGAAGAGAACGGTTACAAACTTTATGGAAATTCGACCAATGACTTGGAGCAAGGGAAGAAAAACTATCATGAAGCCTTTGTCGGTGATGGGATCAGTGGTAGCGGATTTAACTGGAATGAAGTCCTGTTTGGCTTTGCTGAACAGGGAACTATTTCCTACTGTATCAAGAATATGGCTCCTCGTGTTGAATTTACAAGTTATTCGACCAAAGGTTTTAGAGGGTCCTTATTCCCGACGTGGGATTGTGTGAGTAGGTATTATACCAAGAACGGTCTACCTTGGGCAGATGACCCCGAGACTAAGAAGCTTGATCCGTATTCCATTGCACCAGGTGATAGTACGGTACGTTTTCACAGGAATCGTGATCCGCGCTTTTATGCCTCTATTGGCTTTGATCGTGGAAATTATGACGTGCAGGGAAAGACAATAGTGCTCAAATGCAGACGTGGTGAAATGCAGCAGAATAATGGCAATGCCAAGGATGAGTATCAAACGGACAACGGTTATTATTGTCAGAAATGGGTGTCTAAATATGATACCTATAATAGGACTACCGATCAAATAACCTACAACCGTTGGTGCTTTCCTTATATGCGTCTGGCCGAACTCTATCTGAGTTATGCAGAAGCGGATTTCGAATATAGCGGCACACTGAGTACTGCCAGTCTGTCCTATTTGAATAAAGTACGTGAACGTTGCGGATTACCTACCTTTGCAGATTCATGGGCAAAAGCCGGTGGTATTCCTTCAGGAGAGAAGTTGCGCGAAATATTACATGATGAACGCTCCATTGAATTGGCTATGGAAGGCAGACGTTTCCATGATATGCGCCGTTGGAAAATTGCCCATACTGAAATGATGCGTTATCAGAAATCCTGGACATTATCCGGAAAAACCGCTGATAGTTTTTATAAACTTACGGACATGAAAGAAACCGGCGTTCGTAATTTTACCGCTCCCAAGAACTATTGGCTTGCTATTCCACAAGATCAGATAGAAGTAAATCCCAATCTAGTGCAGAATCCGGGATACTAGAGAATCAGCTCTTATATAACTAACAATTAGAGGAAAGGACAAAATGAAAAAGGTAATGTGTTTATTGGCAATTATGTTTATGATTGCCAATACTTCGGCACAAACACGGGTGATTGCCCATCGTGGTTTCTGGAAAACCCAAGGATCAGCACAGAATAGCATTACATCTTTGTTGAAAGCGGATTCTATAGGATGTTATGGTTCGGAGTTTGATGTCTGGCTGACAAAAGATAATGGTTTGGTGGTTAGCCATGATGGGATTATTCAAGGGCATAAGGTTGAAGAGTCCACTCTGAAGGAATTAACCGGGTTATGGTTAGCGAATGGAGAATGCGTACCCTCCTTAAAAGAGCTTCTGGAAACAGCTAAGCGGAAAACATCTTTGAAGCTGGTGCTGGAGTTGAAAGCTCATAGTAAACCCGAACGGGAGATAAAAGCTGTTGAAGAGATCGTTTCGATGATAAAGAAGATGGGACTCGAACCCCGGATGATATATATCACCTTTTCGTCTCACGCATTAAAGGAACTGATCCGTCAGGCTCCCACAAGCACTCCTGTATATTATCTGAAAGGGGACTTATCTCCACAACAACTGAAAGAATTGGGTAGTGCCGGACCGGATTATCACTTCTCTGAATTTTACCGTTATACCGATTGGATTGAAAGTTGCCATGCCTTGGGGCTAAAAGTGAATGTATGGACGGTTAATAAAAAAGAGGACATGCAATACTTTTGGGATAAAGTCGACTTTATCACTACAGATGAGCCGTTGGGACTGTTGAAAGATATAATGAAGGTCAAATAGATATATTTTCTGAGATAATGTATAGTCCAACTGATTACCTTTAATAATCTGTTGATTATTTATGTTTTTGGAAAATGAGTTTCAAGTTTTCAAACGACTGTTCATGTTGATACAGTTGAATGCTGATTGAAAACAAAACAATAGCGGAAACAATGAATGTCAATCTTGTATAAGAAGGCAAACGTCCAAATTTATAGTTCAGCTCCATTAATCGAACTGAATAGGGGTATTTATTAAATAATATAAAATTAGCCAACTAATTCATAGCCAAATTATTGCGAATTAGTTGGCCTTTTTGTATCTTTAGGTATTCCGTGCGACAAGAAGTCGTACAAGTAATTGTTCAGCACTGTGCCTGAACCTATTGTTCTGTCAATAGTAGTCTAAAGAGGCGTGCTTTACCAAGTCATGGTTTAGTGCGAAGCCCTCTTGACAATGCAGTCCTTTACAGAAATATCCAATGTATAGGCTGTTAGGCTGACTGATATGAGTAACATATGTGAATCGCTACACCATCGTAATAAAGAAATAGCTTACGGATATTTATAAGCTATAGCCAAAAGGTGGGTAGTCAGGATAGTCTTTTGGGAATGTAAGGCTACACGGACATCATACTGGCGGTGGAGGGGCGGGCTCTAAGTCGGGCGTCAGTTACTTGTACGGAACTTGGTAAACCCGTATTTCTCCTGTCTATGTCAGGCAGGTAAGCCAATTGCAAGAAAAGCCGAATGTGGTGCGGGTAAAGGATTGCGGAGAAAGTGAATGATTCTGTGTAATGCGGAGGATAGAGGTTTAAACATCACCCCATGCGAAATCAGGCAGACTTCCGCAGGGTAATTCTTTGTGAAACGATTGTAGAACTTTAATAAAATGAAGAAACTGCAAATGAGCAAGGCAAAAGCCGAGTGTGCATCTTTAACCGTACGAAACACGACATGAAAAGATATCGATTCTTCCAAATATGAGCGTAAAGTGAGAAAACTGCAGGTCCGAATAGCAAAGGCCCACAAAGAAAAGAGGTACAACAAGGTAAAGGCCTTACGGTACCTACTTGCCACTTCCTACGAAGCCAAGGCATTGGCGATAAGGAAAGTAACTTCCAATAAAGGTAAACGTACGGCAGGGGTTGACCATATGAAGTGGGACACTGATGCCAAGAAAATAGAAGCTATATGTTTATTGAAAAGGAGAGGATATAAGGCCTTCCCGCTGAGGAAGGTCAACATAGCCAAAGCAAATGGCAAGACAAGATCTTTGGGAATACCAACCATGAAGGACAGAGCCGTGCAGGATATATCTTATGGCTTTAGAACTTATAACTGAAAGTGAAGCGGATGCGAACTCATATGGGTTCAGAAAGTTTAGAAGTACTGCGGATGCAATAGACGCACTTCATAGATGGTTGAGTAGAGACTGTTTACCACAATGGATACTGGAAGGTGACATTAAGGGTTGTTTTGATCATATTAATCATGAATGGCTTCTCAACAATGTGTAGATTGACAGGCTGGTATTAAGGAGATGGCTGAAAAGCGGAGTAGTATTTAATTGCAAAGTATCAATAGATACGCTACACTTTTTCTTTTCGTTGGCAAATCTTAATCCGTATCTTCGTTGCATGAAAGAAGATATACGGATGCGCCAAAAATGGCTTGAGCTATACGTCGAAACGGGTTCTGTGACAAAAACTGCCCTTCGGTGCGGGATTACCCGTTCCACGTTATACCGTTGGATAAATTGCGAGAAAGAACAAGGCAAGTCGGAATTGTCCGATAAGTCTAAACGTTCATCAAGACTTGCCAATATGAAGATAACACCTGAAATTGAAACCATTATCCTTAATCTGTGCGTGAGACAAGAAGATGGGGAGCGCAACGGATTGCCAACTATCTGCTTAGGAAGAGAATAAAGCTCTCAGGCATGACGGTGTGGCGTGTGTTGAAAAGCATCAGGTCAAAGCTGTTGTGAAACGTTGCGAGAAATTTATTTCTTCTTCCAGCCGATTTTTTCCATCGGCAACATCCGGATAACCATATACCCCCGCCGTTGTTCATAGCGGCAGGAAAAACATGCCTGACGGCGATACGTGACGCACGGCACTCAAACCCTCTATTCCAACGTGAAACTGACCGCAGAGAGGGATGCCGCCACGGGCGACCTCGTGTGGAAGTCCAAGGACAACACGACACTTGTGGGGGGATTGTCGGATGAGCACTACTACCTCTACTATCCCTACTAAACGGATATGAGCGGAAAGACTGCCACTCCCACAGGCTCAGCCTTGACCGACACGGAATTCTTCGCCCCGTTGGTTTCCGCTTGGCAGCCTCAGGACGACCAAAGTACTCATGCGGCATATACCGCCTCCGACTTGATGACTGCCGAAGGCTCCGCAACGACAGGGGAAGACAACACCCTCCACCTCTCTTTCACCATGAACCATCGTATGGCATTGGCCGTCATCGAGATGCCGAATACCGTTAAATACAAGTTTACCGACGAGAGGATTCCTGATTACGCCGTGTCACCCGCCACTACATTCTCTGGCATTGCCCAGCCGCTGCGCGTGAACGATGGTACATACCGCTACTTGGTGAATCACGCGACTCCCGCACCGACTATCGAAGGACATTATGACGAGGGAAGCAAGGAGTTCACCATAACCCCGTCCGGCCTTTCTACCGGCAGTTACAAGAGATACAAGGTGGACGGCGCGGTGACAACTGTAAAGGACTACACGATGCAACGGGGAGATTACCTGCTCGCCGACGGCAACCTGCTGCCTAAGGGTACTACCCTGACCGAGGAGCAGAAGGCAAGCGTGGCGGCCATCGTCTTCTGGACACCGGCAGAGACCAATCCTGAAGGACGGATCACGCCGGCGTCTCTGGATTTCGACAAGATTATGGTGAAAGAACATCCCAATTGCACCCATGGCCTTGCCGTGTCGATTAAAGATGCTCCGGGCAACGTCTCGTGGCAAAACGTTAACGACTGGGTGGCGGATTTTCAAAGAGGAACAGATTTCAATCCTGTCGATAAGGATGAGTACGTAAACATTGCCACTGGTTTCGATGCGACCGGCAACATAAACAGGATACTCGGTTACCAGAACACGAAAGTGCTGTGGGCGTATAACGGATATTGCAAGACAAACGGCAAAACCGATGCCTTGGTCAATCCTGCTGAGGTCCTGAAAACATTTATCGCAAATAATCCAGCCCCGGCAAACAGCACCGGATGGTTCTTGCCGTCGGTAAAGGAACTGCACATGCTATGTTATAAGGATGTCGATAATATTGCGTACACACGGGACAACACAGAGACGAGGGATATAGTCGAAGTCTCCATCTCCGCCGTTGGCGGTGACGCATTGTCACCGCGCAATAACCATAAACGTTTCTGGTCTTCTTCGGAGAGCCCCAGTAATAAGAATGGCGCTTTTAGCGTGTATTTCTACAATGCCTTCGCACAGCTCAGCGAAAAGGACGGCGCACTCAATGTGCGTGCCGTGTGCGCTTTCTAACCACATAAAACAAAGAAAAATAACGATGTGAAAGGAACAGGATATTCCGGACGATGGATGCGCATCAGCGGCTGGTAGCCGATGTTGATGCTCGCGGGCGGGCTACTCGTCTCTTGCGGCAAGATGGAAACGGGAGAATCTACTACACGTTTACCCGATGGCAAGTACCCATTGCGACTGACAGCGGAGGTGGCGCAACCGCACCCCCGTGCCGGCGGCAAGGAGATAGGAGTGATGCTGGATGGCATGCTCAGCCTCCAAAGGTACGTAATGGACGCCTCGGGCAATACTGTCCCAAAGGATGCTGAAAACACCATTTACCGGAAGAGCACTACCGAGACATGTGTCACGGCACGGACTCCGAATGCCGATATCGACCAAAGTGGCGGGTATGCCGGCTTCGGCCTTCTATACGTCACCGTAGTGGGAGGTTATGACCAAGCCGTCAGCCTCCGTTTCAACCACCGCATGGCAAAAGTAGAGTTCACGCTCATGGCGGGCGAAGGTGTCACGGAGGAAAAACGAATGAAATAGACGTGGTGCAGACGGTGCCGGGCAACACCTGGATTGATGGCGGCGAGGAGAATGTGGCGGTAGCCAAAACAATACACTACACTGCCGATGAAGTGAAGGCTGGGGACTACATCTATTCGGGCAGGAGCACTTCGGACGGCGGACTGCGCAAACGCTATCCCAATGGGAAAGCTCAGGTCATCGCAGACCCGAAGCCGCAATCCGTAGCGGGCAAGACGGTCGCCGGTGTCGTCTTCTGTATACCGAAAGACACTGACCCCACAGGCAGACTAACCCCAGCCCGACTTACTGATGATAAGATTATGATGAAAGATTTTCCGAATGCCGAAATTTGGAATTATATAGTCAACCCATCCCTCGTCGCTGCCGGCGGTCCGACGCCAATTTATACCACCTCTTACTGGTCGTCTACGGAGGCATATTATAGCCCTAACAATGCATATGCCATACACTTTCCAGATGCCACTCTGGAAAGTAATGATAAGTACTTATAAAGTTAGGTTTCTGGCCGTGTGCGCTTTTTAATCACATTAAAGAAAGAAACTGTAGCAAAGCATTCTACATTCGATTCCGGCGGCGGTGCTCCTATCGCTTGCCGCCTGTACGCAAGAAGAGCTCCCGGGCAACCAAGACAAGGCGCAGCAACTTACTTTCTCCGTTACCGATGGTGGATATACGTCGGCTGTTCGCAAAACCACCCGTACTGTGGAGAATGGCTGCCAAACCAAGTTTTCCGAAGGCGGGGCCTGCGGCCTATACGTGGTGCGGGGCACTCAAACAGTCTATTCCAACGTGAAACTGACAGCCGAGAGGGATGCCGACACGGGCGGTCTCGTATGGAAAACTGAAAGTCCGACACCGCTCACAGGCGGGCTGTTGGACGAACACTATTATTTCTACTATCCCTATCAGGCACGAGCCTCAATACTGGGGCAGGGCGGCTGTTCGCCTTCATCATTACGGTGAACGAGTTAACCGTGCCCGGCTTGTCGGTGCGGAGCGAAACATACACCATCTCCGACAATAAGACCTGCCATATCCTGGAGTCTGTCTGCCCGTGATGTTATCCTCTCATCGAATTCCTGTACTCACTCGGGCTCATTCCATAGTACTTCCTGAACACCTCCCTGAAATATCTGACATCGGAGAACCCCGAGTCATCCGAGATTTCCGTTATCGAACAGTCTTTTTCCCTGAGCAGTTGTGCCGCATATTGCAGCCGCATGGAGCGGATATAGTCAGCCGGGGCATGGCCGGTGAGCGCCTTCAACTTGTTGAAAAATCCGGTGCGGCTCATGTTCTGCATGCCACAGAGCATGTCCACACAGAAACCGGGGTTGTCGATATTCTTCATGACGCATTCCCTTACGGAGGCCATGAATTTCCAGTCCCGGGTATTGTGGCAGTCCGGCGGAACCTGTCCGACTCCGTCCTCAAGACCGGCGTATGCCCGTTTGAGCAGTGCCCGGTTTGCCAGTATGTTCCTGATATTCGCCCTGAGCACGTTTATGCTAAACGGTTTGGTGATATAGGCGTCAGCTCCGTTTTCCAGCCCCTCCAGCATGTCCTTCTCATCTCCCAAGGCGGTCAGCAGCATGACCGGGATATGGGATGTCTCAATATCGGATTTGACGGACGCGCAAAGTTCGTCCCCTCCCATTTCAGGCATCATAACGTCCGAAAGTATCAGGTCCGGATTGTATTCTCTCGCCACAAGCAGCGCGTCCCGTCCGTTGGAACAGGTTTGGACCAGGTATTCCTCTTTCAGCAGCCCCTCAAGGTAGGTCCGCAAATCGTCATTGTCCTCCACAATAAGAATACGCTGCCGGTCCCCGCCGGTCATTGTTGGAAGGATCTCACGCATGGGGCCGCAATCCGGTCCCATGCGGGTTTCCCCGGTATCCTGTTTCCTGGGCGAAGCAACGGGGCATGCCTTGTCAAGGCGTCTGCTCCTCAGGGGAAAAATAACACATACCATGGTCCCCTTCCCCTCGGTACTGGTAACGCGGACCCTGCCTCCGTGCAGCCTTACCAGCCTATGTACCATCATCAGTCCGACACCGTTTCCCGCCACTTGCAGATTGACGGCATTACTGCCCCTGAAATGGTTCCTGAACAGTTTCTTCCGTTCCTCAGGTGGAATGCCAATCCCCGTGTCTTCCACTTCCACACCCCATACATGCCGGTCCGCGAAGGCACGGACCTGGATACTCCCGCCCCGTGGAGTGTACTTCAGTGCGTTGGACAGTATATTCTTCAATATAGAGTCCATTTTGTCCTTGTCAAACCGGACATTCAGGTAAGGGAAGCCGCTCTCACGGGTGATATCGATGTCCCTGATGGAGGCATATGTGCGGAATGCCTCACAGGTCGTCTCCAGATAACTGTTGAGCTCATATTCCGAGACATGAAGTCTCAAGGTGTAGTTGTCCGTACTCTCGAAATCTATCAGGCTGGTGACCAATCCCAGAAGTCCGTCCACGCTTTTCAGGGCCATCCGTACATTGTCCATCCCCTCCGCCTTCACCATGTCTTTCTCCACCACCTCTTCCAGCGGAGCCTTGATCAGCGTAAGCGGAGTACGGACATCATGGGCAGTATGTATGAAGAAGCACGTCTTTTCGTCTGATATCCTTTTCTGCCTGCGCAACATGGCAACGCGAAAAGACACCACCCCAGCCAACACACACAATGACGCATATCCGGCAATGGCCCATGTACCCGCCCACAGCGGCCGGGCGACACTCAGACCGAGGCTTCTTTCCTCATACACCTTGTATTTCTCCTCATTGGAGACGGCACGGATACGCAGGGTGTAGTTGCCTGGGGGCAGGCTCGTGAACTGTATCCGCCCGCTCTGGACCGGATGGCTCCAGCCCTCGTAGAGCCCCTCCAATTTCCATGAATATAGGATGTTCGAGGGATAGTCGTAGTTGATGGAGACAGCTTCCAGGGAGAAGGTATTCTGGTCATATGCAAGTTCCAGCCTGACGGTATTGTCAATATCCTCCCTCAAGGGGGATCCCTTGTCCCCGGGATAGACGGGGCGGTAGGAGATCATGAAATCCCGCAGGAGCATCCGAGAAAAATGCGGGGCGGGTATCCTCATGTCGGAGGGGAACATGACGGCTCCGGTGTTACTCCCGAACACGAAGCTTTCCCCGTGCCGGAAAGTGGATACCCCGGCATTGAGGCATACGCTTGCCAGCCCTTGTTCTGCCGTCCAGTTTCTGAAAGTGCCGCTCTCACGCCGGAACAGGGCCACGCTGTTTTCGGTCCCCAGTAGCAGGGTGCCGTCCGCACGGGGGACAATGGTATGGATGTTATTGGATATCAGGGCGCAGTTCTCGGTCTGGTATTGGCGGACGAACCTGTCCTCCACGCTGTCATAGACGAGAAGTCCCGCCCCGCCGGTGCCGATATACAGGAGCCCGTCCGGTGCCTGGTACAGTGCATAGACATGAACCGCCTCGACTGGAAAGGCGATATGTCTGCAGGTCCCCCCGTGCCCGTCAAGCAGGTACAACCCCATGCCGGTACCGATCCACATCCATTCCGGAGCCTTCTCCAGTATGGCGGTGATGGGGCCCGGGACCGGGTACAGGCGTACTGTGCCGTCATGGGGATCGAAACGTTTGAGATTGTGGCAGCCCCCTGTCCATATACATCCTCCGGAATCTTTTCCGATGTCATTGATATACTGGTCTGGACGCCCCTCTGCTGCAAAGGAGGGGGGAAAGTATTCCACCCTCCCGGTTTTCTTTTCGATCCTGTACAGGCCCGAAGCGTACCCGCCGGCGCAGATGACACCCGGCGAGACCTCGCAGAGCGTCAGGAAGATATGGTTCCCGCCATCCTGTATCCCATCGGACCGGCTGAGAAAGGAGCGCCACCGTCCTACCGCAGGCTGCAGCAGGCTGATCCCGTTGCTGGTGGCGAACCACAAGTCGCCTTCGCTGTCTTCGATGACATCATGCACCTGATCGTTAACCAGCGACCGGCTGTTGCCCGGTGAGTGCCGGAACCATTCATAGCTCTGGTAGCGGTTATTCCGGATTGTGACTCCGGCGGGGTAGTTGGCAAGCCAGATACGGTCCCCGCCATCCACATAAATGTCATTGATATTGTCTCCGTTCATGCCGTTGTGGCTGGCGTAGTCGGCGGTTATATAGGGTTTGGGCACTAGCGAGTCCATATCCATCCTGTATACCCCCCTTCCGCCCGTGGCTATCAGCAGCTCCCGGTCATTGAGAGGGGTGATCCGGTTGACGGCCACATTCCGCAGCGTACTGCCTGCGGACACTCCGTATACAAGTATGCCCTTCCTGAAGGTTCCCACGAACAGTTTCTTCGAACCGGGGTGGTAGTAGAGTTCGCTGACCGGCGTCCGGATGCTGTCCGTGTCCGCAAGCGCCTCAAGGACACCGTCCCTTTCCCGTACCGGAAAAAGTCCGTTCACGGTACCGATGAAAAGGTTTGTACCGTCCGTCTCGCTGATAGCGGTTATATCACCTCTTAAACGGGAGACCAGCCGCTGCGCAATGCCTGTGCGGGTGTCATAGCGGATGATATGGTCACCCTGACAGAGCCATATGCGGTCCCCACGGTCCATATAGGCGTAACAGAGCATGCCCGTGGCGAAGTCATCCTGAAGACCGGGTATCCTGTATACCATCCGGAAACGGTCATGGAGGGTGTCGTAATGGAAAATACGGCCTTTCCTTCCCACAACCCACAGCGTGTTCTCCGTGTCGGTGTAGAGCCAGTTCAGATTGACTTGCGGGGCCACCTTCAGATTGCCGTCAAGAACAGTGTAATGCCTGATCCGCTTGCCGTCATAACGGTCCATCCCCTCCTGGGTGAGGAACCACATGTATCCCCTCCCGTCTTTTTGGATACGGTAAATCCTCCGGTTACTCAATCCGTCCTCTATTCCCAAGTATTTATATATCTGGGCTCCGCACATGGAGGAAATTCCCAGCATGAGGAATGCGGACAGTATTCTTCCCATATTCCGAACACGTGTCATTCTGATGTAAATTAGACAACAACTGTTGCAAATATATAAAAATATAAATTAATATACAAATTTAAACATAACCTCGGATGTCGGCATCAGGCGGTATGTCCTCAATGTCATGTACCCCGGAAAATAGCTGCATACGGGACCGGCCCATGATATGAACATATTCCGAGAGGCGGTTGTTCAATTGACCCGACGGAATTATGGCTTGCCGGGCTCGGGACTGTCCGCAAGGGTACGTTGGTCCGGTGTGCGGAATACCATCCATACCTCCGGTCCGAATTTATATCCGCGGGTGGTACAGGTGCCGGTCGAGGTTTGGCAGCCCCCAATAAAGCGGGCCGAATTGTTTGTAAGCACTCTTACCCTCATGCCCGATTTATAGATAATCTTCCAACAGTAAGAAGTTATAATTCGCATTTAAGAACAATGGCGGGCATTTCTTGTTAATATTATAATCATATAAAAGAGGCGCATCCGTTAGTGCCAGATTTGTTCACCACTTTCATCGTTGCGTATCGTATTGCGAGTTGTCCGTATCAGATGTTTATCCCCTCTTTCTTAAGACTTCCTGAGAACTGCCTGGGAAAGGACGGCTTTCCGCATTGCGACTTCATCCACAGCCCTTGGCGGTATAGCCATGCCTTTCACGGGGACTACGGTTGATTCATGCGACACAGCAGATTCCGGTGCTATAACAGGGTTGCCTACATACTTGTGCCTCTTTTCAGCTTGCTGTCCAGATCCGAGTTGCGCACTTTACCCGCAGGTTGGACGGTTGTACATAACAATATTGATCTTTTTGGGGGCTAAAAGTCGAATATCCCCTTAAAGTAAGCGCCTGAGTAAGTACATCTTCTACAGTTCATTTTCCCTCCTTACTTTTGCTGCAAAAAAAATAATATCCTATGATGCAGCGACGTAAACACATGATGAGCAGAGAAAAATTTATCTCCGTTCTTTTCCGTCAGCAGCAGAGTGGTTTGTCCATTGCTGATTTTTGTGAGAATGAAGGTTATAGCCGTAGTAGATTCTATCTTTGGAAACAAAAATACGGTATAACGGAGCGGGAGTTATTGGCAGAAGCCTCCCGCTTAGGGGTTAAAGACAGCTTTGTCCCCATAGTAATCAATGGCGACACGCCATCCCCCGGTATATCTCACGAGGCTCCCCTGCCATCTCCCCAGCCTAGCGTCCCCTTTCCCTTGAAAGGAAAGGACAGCTCTGAAATATCCTTGGAATTACCCAACGGATTGAAGTTGAAGTTTAAAGGGTCTTCCGGCTGTGAAGCTGCCCTGAATCTGATCTCTAAAATATATAATGCCAATGTTCTGCCTAAATGACAGCATGAGATATTTCCTGTGCCCCGGTTATACGGACATGAGGAAAGGTATGTTCACTCTTTGCGGCCTTGTGCATGAGAGGATGGGAGGCGACATCAGAAGTGGGGAGGTATTCATTTTCTACAACCGTTTCCGGACCAAGATAAAATTGCTCCATGCCGAACCGGGCGGTCTGGTCCTTTATGAGAAACTGCTTGAAGAAGGCACCTTCAAGATACCCGCCTATAATCCTGCCACCCGTTCTTACCCCATGACCTGGAGTGACCTGGTCGTTATGGTGGAAGGCATCAATGAAGATGTCAGCAAAGGCAGGCAAAGACGGCTTTCCAATTTGAAAAAGCATTGGTAAAACAGTTGTAAACAAACAGCTTGAAGGCTTGTTTTTCTTGTTGTTTTTGACTATCTTTATATCATCAAAAAAAAGATATTGAATGGCAAAAGAAGATGCAACCGGACAAGCTGTGGAACCCTCAATGGAGCAGCTGCTGGATATCAACCGTAAACAGAGTGAGATCATCTCAGCCCAGGCAAGGACCATAGAAGAACTCCGGGGTACGATAGTTGAGTTGAACGCCTCCCTGGCATGGCTGAAGAGGAAGGTGTTCGGAAAGATGAGTGAGAAATGCAAGCCTGTCGATAACGGAGACCCGAAGCTCCCTTTTGACTATGGCGACCTGGAACAGATAGAGGCGGAAATCGAAGATGCCCGGAGCAGGGCGGCTGAACAGATTACCGTCCCCAAGTCCCGGGCCGCCAATAAAACGCCGCGCCGTAACCGGGTCGTCATGGATAACCTTCCGGTTGTAACAGTCGTCATCGAACCGGAGAATGTCGATTTAAGCAGATACGTCAAGATAGGCGAGGAACATACCAGGACCCTTGAGATGAAACCCGGCTACCTCTATGTGAAAGACACGGTACGTCCCACATACGCCCTGAAAAATGAAATGGAGGCCGTTGATAACGGAGAAAAGGCTGTAATAACCGCTCCCATGCCACTGATGCCCATATATAAAGGTATGCCAGGGGCTTCCATGCTCGCTGAGGTCCTTTTACAGAAATACGAATATCATGTCCCGTTCTACCGACAAGTGAAACAGCTGGAACATCTGGGTGTGAAACTGTCCAAAAACACATTGGACGGCTGGTTCAGACCGGTCTGCGAGCTTCTCAGGCCACTTTATCTGGAACTCAGGAAGAAAGTACTGGCCGCAGATTACTTCCAGGTTGACGAGACCACGCTTCCGGTTATAAACCACGACAGGCATAAAGCCGTAAAAGAATACATCTGGATAGTCCGAGCGGCTGTGCCGCGTCTGCCTTCTTCCATTACGACAACGGATCGCGTTCACAAAAAGTTGCGGTCAGGCTTTTGAAAAACTTCAAAGGATATCTCCAAAGTGACGGCCATCCCATTTATGACGCCTTTGAGGATGGGGAGGACGTATGTCTGTGTGGGTGTCTCGCGCATATCCGCAGACATATAGAGCTGTGCAAGGAAGAAAATCTGGAATATGCCATGCAGGGACTCAAATTTATCCAGGATATGTATAATGTGGAATACATGGCGGATAAACAGGAACTCCCGTATGAAGGACGTGCTGAATTACGCCAACGTCTATCCAAACCGATGCTTGACAGCTTTGAACTCTGGCTTAAAAACACATACCCTAAAGTTCTAAAACGAAGTCTTATGGGAAAAGCCATAGCCTATGCCTACTCCCTGCTGCCAAGAATGAAACCGTATCTCCATGACGGAAGAATTTTCATTGACAACAATCGCTGTGAGAATGCCCTGAGGCCACTGGTCATATCAAGAAAGAACATGCTGTTCTGCGGAAACCACGAAGCGGCTGAGAATACGGCTATAATCTGTTCCTTGCTTGGCTCATGTAAGGAACGTGGTGTCAACCCCAGAGAGTGGCTGAATGATGTGATCAGTAAACTCCCCTATTATCTGGCTCCCAAATCAGACAGAGACCTGAAGGAACTGCTACCGGATGTATGGAGAAAATAATCAGGACAGTTCCGGGAAAATGCAGGAAAAAACGGGAAAAAGCGAGACTGACACTCAATGACAACCCTGAGATAAGTTGGTATATGGAAATTGAGATGCACTTACAATGGAGTGCATCCCACTGAAAAATTGAATGCACAAGATGTAGTTGAGCAGTCGCTTACCCCTTAAAAACAAGGAGCTGACGCATGTGTACAGCCCCTTATTTTTTGTATAGCCCGGCCTCCTCTGGCATATTGCCGTTGCTTCCATCTGTAACAAGCAAAATCAGAATCTATATGCGGAACTTTTTGTTCCCGTAGCTGAGAAAGTCCTTCGTGGCATATTTCACACTGAATGGTCCGTAGTCACCGAGAGCCGAATGCGCAATTTGCTTGTCCGGTTCTGTCACATGCTCGACAGGTTCTCCCGTAGTATCAGTATCCTTGTATGACATAGGCTGCATGCTGGCGATGGCTGACCCGGTAGCCGCCGCACGCAATTTCCTGAACGCATTGGAGAGGATTCCGTCCATCATTGACCAGTACAAGGCGAAGAACGAGGTGCAGGAAAAGGAGGTCTCACAGTTGTAGGAGATAGCCGGGAAGGTATGGAAGAAGGAGGACGAACTGAAACAGTTGAAGTCCGAACTTGCAGCACTCGACCGAAAGATACAGTTGGAGCTTGAGCCGCCTACGCCCGAAGTCGCCGAAAAGGAGAATGACGGACAGGAGGTCAAACCGGATGCGGAAGGTGTACGAAACGTATCTCCACAACACACCGAAGATGTGCCGCAGATACGCAGCTCGGTGAATGAACGCAGTCCGTCTGGCAATTTTATTGCCGACCACATCATCATCGGGCGGCCGGGATTCAACGTCCGTGACGAGTGCAAACCGAAAGGTATAAAAATGTGAACGAGTGTGCGGATATATATGGCAGGATTGGGAACATACCATTCCTTTTCCTGCTTTTTCCATCAATATGACATAATGGCAAGGATACCATACAACAAGCCCTCGATTATATCAAAATAGGGTGTTGAAAGTAAATCGTCATGGCAAATCCGCCATATATTCAGTATTTTCGCTAATTTTGCATTCAAAATAGTTAGGCATAATAAAATGGAACCATCTATATACAGTTATTCACTTTGTATTGCGCTACCGTTGATGTTGTTCTTCGGCTTTTATTTTTTGTTGGCTCCAACCTCGGAAAAAGCCATTTTCAATAATTATCTGCGTTCCCGGCGAATTATGGGGGTAGCCATACTGTTACTTGCCGCCAACTATTCGGTACATTTCTTTTTTGGAATCAGGTTCAAGAATACCGATGCCGCCATCCTGATGAACCTGTCCACCTATTTTTTGTGCTACTGGTTGTTCAGTTCGGCCCTCACCACTCTGCTTGACCGCTTTTATATCACCAAACGTCGGTTACGGACGCATATCTGTCTATGGATACTGTTTTCCATCCTTTCCGGCATCGTTCTGCTGTTGTTACCAAAAGGTGGTTTACAGACAACGGTGATGTTTGCCTTGGCCGCATGGTTGGTTATCTATGGGCTGTTCTTGACCCGTAGGCTTCTCCGGGCCTATCACAGGGTCATCCGCATTTTCGATGACACCCGTGCGGACGACATCGGTGCCTATATCAAATGGCTTTCCATTTTCACCTACTGGGCTGTCACATTCGGGGTGGGATGCGGACTGCTGACATTCCTGCCTGATGAATACGTCTATATCTGGATTCTGTCATCGGTACCGTTTTACATTTATCTCTTCCTTTGCTATCTGAACTATCTGCTGTTTTACGAACAGGTGGAAAACGCGATGGAAGATGGCATGACTTCTGAAGAGGAAGACCTGTGTGACACCACAAACCGGGAACAGGCACAGAGGCAGGATACTCCTTTTTTCCATGCCGAAATAGCGAAAAAAATCAAAGGTTGTATCGATGCGGACGGTTATATCCGGCCCGGCCTTACCATAAAGGAGCTTTCAGATGTGCTTCATACCAACCGTACCTACCTGTCCGGGTACATCAAAACTACGTATGACATGTCGTTCCGCGATTGGATTATCGGACTTCGTATAGAATATGCGAAACGTCTGCTTGCGCGATATCCGAGGTTGACGGTTGCCGACATCTCCGAGAAATCCGGTTTTTTGTCACCAAGCCATTTTATAAGGCTGTTCAAGGAAAATGCGGGCTGTACCCCTAAATGGAGGAAAACAGAGGCGGAATAATACGGTGTGTTATGGATGGAGGAATAGCCCAAACGACAAAAAATAGCCTAAACTACAAAACTAAAATGTTCTAAACCACAAAGATGTGCGATTCTGACAATTGAGACAATTTTTATAGGCAAGAATCGGGCTGAATTTAAATCTTTTCGCTTATTTTGCACTTGTCGGTTGAGCCTGCGTCATCTCCAAAAAGAGTAAAACAGGGTTTTATGGGTGATTTTAACGTGTGTAAAAGAAAATGCTACCCAAATAACTTCAAATAAAGACAACTCTATTTCAAGCGGCAAATGAGTTCTACAGCTTGAATTTGAATAATACAAACAATAGGATTCTCCTTTAAAAAGTCATGAAAAAGATTCATTTACTTCATTACTTATTGTTGTGCTACATGGTTCTTGCGGTAGCTACATCGTGCGGCGATGACGAGGATGACTACGCCCCCGACAATGTAAATGATCCCGAGAAACTAACTGATCCTTTGCCTACTACCGACCAGTTAGGCGTAACACACAACAACACGCTTTATTACCTTTCGTTCTGGAGCAAAGAAGACCATATGATATCCGAGAACATGATAAACCGTTACAAGGAGGCGGTTCCTTATGCTCCGGGAAAGAAGATGGAGGTTGGCGACGCGTTCTTCTTTACCCGGCAGGATATTGACCGGATTCAGTCGGATACCGATTTGCTGGCTGACATCAAGGATATGTTCCATAAGCGGAGCATCGTGATGATGATGGAGGGAGGAACGAACGAGGATTTTAATACCGTCTGCACGTTGCTGGATTGCTATAATCCTTATGCGAAGGAAGATGAGTCTTATTCGGACGAACTGCCGCTGTGGGTATTTTCTGGACCGCTTCCGTCGGCGAGCGGATTCTATTCCAAGCTCAATGCGCTCAGTACTGCTACCGGAGCTGATGGCAAAGAATCTGTACAGACGATTAATGAATACGGGCAGGGATTTCATTGCGACATGACAAGTCAAAGTTTACAAAGAGCCCTGGAACCGAAAGCTCCGTCAAACGGTTCGTCGGATTTGAAAAACTTGATATCTGCCTATATCGTTATCGGTCAAAATAGCTATACCGCACCTCCTGTTCATGGACATGAAGGTAAAGGGACAACCGATAATTTTCAAGTAGAAGCTAAGATATGGACCGCTTATAGCAAAGACCGGAAAGAACATTTTTATTTGGTAAATCTGGGTTTTATAGCCTATGTAGAACCTTCTTTTTATGGAGAATGGCATACCAAGGTCAGTACTCTGAAAATGAAAGGGTATGGCTTTTGCCTGACTGACGTAAATTTGGAATTCGCTCCGGTTCACCCGAATGGTGCCATTATTCATGCACATTCCCCGCAAACTACGGAACGCCAGAGCTCTTATACCAGCAGTGTCTCTTTCGAGTTAGGAGGAAGTGTCAGTGTCACTGGACCAGAGATTTCAGGAGGAATAAGCATTTCCAATAGCCATACGGAAACAATAAATGATATTGAAGTTATCAATAGAACCAATCCGGCCCAAGGAAGCCCACAGCTTAGGTGGTAGTTTAATTTACGCGAACCTTCTTCACATTTTAATATGTTTTGTTACGCGTCGAGTGCTGTCAATGGAGGTGCTAAGGCCGGGATAACCACTTGTAGCTTGTCCACAGATTTTATTATTTCTGTACCTGATGGAGCTGACAACGAATGGAAAGTAAGCATGTATCCAACACTGAAAACATATTTCTTTAGTGACCTTTTTGGATTCCATGATCAATATGAAACGCTATTTGATGATGCGGCAGAAAGCTGGATTGGCATCGAAAAAGTTTTTAACTTGCCGACTGTCGATCTGAAAGATGAATGATTTGTTACGTTGATATTAATAATTTCTAAAGTTATTGGATTATGAGAAAAACATTCTTGGTGATGAGCAGGCTTATCGATTTATTTGTGGATATCTTGCCTATAGATGAGCTTGGGTTTAAACATGTCAAACTTCAATCAGAAGGGAGACCACCGTATAATCCTGCAACATTACTAAAATTGTATTTATATGGTTATAAGCACTCAATAAGATCATCAAGAAAGTTGGAACACTTCCTGTAAAGTAAATGTGGAATTATGGTGGCTATTAGGAGGCTTAATGCCCTCTTTTCGGACAATTGCTTATTTAAAAAAAAATAATGCGGAGGCTTTTAGAAAAGTCTTTAGGCAGTTTGTCCTTATGCTAAAGGATATGGGTCTGATAGAAGGCGAAACCATAGGTATAGATTCTTTCAAGATATTTGCCCAAAATAGTCTCAAAAACAATTATACACAAAAGAAGATAGACAGACATCTTGAATATATAGATAACCGTATTGAAGAATTTGAAGTAGCTTTAGATAAGACTGATAAAGAAGAAGAAAAAGAACTTCTTAAATCTAAGATTAAATTACAACAAGACAGGCGTAAGAAATACGAAACTCTTGATACGGAATTGAAGAATAGTAATGATACTCAAATAAGTCTAACAGACAAAGATTCAAGAGCATTAATGTTAACCAATAATGTATCAGGAGTTGAATATGCGGTTCAAGCAGCCTTTGATAGTAAACACAAATTATTGGTTCACTCTCATATTGGAGCATCAACTGATAAAAGAGAACTATCAACAGCGGCATTGACCGTCCAGGAACTACTACAATTAGATTCGTTCAACACACTTAGCGATGCCGGTTATACTAGCGGCGACCAACTACAAGCCTGTAAATATTCAGGAATATGTACTTATTCATCGCCTATGCCATCAACATCACCTAATTCGAATTCCATACCACTGGCTGAATTTCATTATATAAATGACGGAGATTATTATATCTGCCCTTGTGGAGAACAAATGACAACAACAGGGAAATGGAGAATCCGTCCCAATTATAGATCAAAAGTATATAAAACATCAGCTTGTGTAAATTGCTCAATAAGAGAAAAATGTACTCAAAATCAAAATGGCAGAGTAATAGAAAGAAGTGAATATCAAGATGTAATAGATGAAAATAACGCCAGAGTTATGAATCATCTGTTGCAAGGGCGCGCAGCAGACATTCGTAATGTCGCACAACTTCCGCCTCTTCACCGCCCTGACGGGAACTGCCACAGCCCCCCAAAAACAGTCCAAACAAAAAGACTAAAACAGTTGATCGTTTCATGGTGCTGTTTGTTTAATGGTTAAATTACTGGTCATGCACACAACGGACACTACCGCCCAGCAGATAATGATAACCATAATATTCATTAAACCCTGCAGGTAACCCGGCCGGACTATGAATGTCATTACCGGCACCATGCATTAAGGCCCATCTATTACGATTAACCCTATATGTGGGCGCTGTTTTTCCAGCTCCGATATCAGGATTCCAATATATTCCTGTATGTAATACAGAGGCAGGAGAATGTCGTTGAGGTGATGAATATATCATTGGAGTTTGTGTCCAGATAGCTAAAACGCCTTCTTCATATCCACCATCGGGGGCAGATATGGCTGGAAAAGACTTAGCTATTCCCGCACCGCTTTCTATCAATCGAGTAAATACAACAGGATAAGAGCCTGTTATAGACTGTATCAGATTAATAACCTCCCAAGCCGTAGGGAGTCGCCAGCCATCGGGGCAGGCACGTTGGGGAATACTGCCATAATAAATGGGTCCGACCATAGCTGGTGCCAAAGAATATGAACGAGGACGAGCAGCCATATTAGGACCTCCTTCCCTACTGGCGTCTATCATCCAACAAACACCACCATTACCCATACGGGTAGTCTGATAGTTACTGCCACCGATACGCATAAGTTTCATGGAATTTCCGAAACCACAAGCCGGTTGCTGGCTTACATGCAAACGATATTCCAATTCGTTAGCAGAATTTCCTGTTCGTATGGAAAGGACAGCACTACGCATATTCTGGGTAAAGTTCTTACTGTTTGCCGAAATAGTAACCGTGGCTGGTACTCCCGCTGTACCCGAGGTTTGGCTGAGTGAAATCCATGAAGGTTTTCCGGTTATTTGCCAATTGGTATTCTCTGTAGTTATATTTACGGGTAATGAAGCGACACCTATTTGGATATCACCGTCAAAAGCGAACACCCGTTTGTCCACCGTCAGCCGTTTGTTCCCTCGTACTATTACTTCTTCTTGTACCTCGTTCCACGGCACGATACGGCATTTAAGGGTATGGTTTCCTTTGAAAGCTTCCTCGGGAGTTTGGGCCGGCAACCCGTCCACACTTTCCACTTGTACTTTATATTCATGATTACGCAGAATATCCATCGGCACTCCCGAACCGTAGTCCTTGAAGTCGAGGCGGTAGTAACCGTCTACCGACGGCTTAGAGCCGGTGAGATACGGCTTCACGTGCATAACCAGACAAAGGTCGTCCAGCGCATTCCCGCCCGAGGGGCGGTTCTTGTTGTCCACCTCGCACAGGTAGAACGTCTTTTGTGAGCCGTTGAAAATACCGATATTCCCGGGTGACACATCGCTGTTCAATGAGGTGAATGTACCCCGTGTCTGCCGTGCCCCGACGGGTACGGTGGGAGTATTCACTTGCTTGCCCGTCACATTATAGTTGTCCGGTGCAATGCGTCCTTTTGCCCGGTAATTGTACAGCCGCAGATCGTTGTAATAATAGAAAAAGCCTTTTAGGTCGGATTCAAGAGGATTGATAAGCGTGAACTTAGCTACCGCACGTATCATCGTCACCTCTTGGGGAGCGCCAGAGGGAGAGAAACCTTCGCCCACCGCTTGGTTGGGAAGCTCGCCCCACATGGGTATGCCATTCGTAAAGTCGGGTGCGGCATCCGTTCCGACATCGAATGCCAGGCGGTTCATTACCCCCTCTTTCTGTTCTCCGAATGCAGCAGCAAGGGTATTCACCTGCTCACGGACATTGGCAAGCACCACGAGTGTCTGATGTTCGGGAGCTCCCATCAGCTGTACACGTACGGTTTGTGTGCCGATATCGTATGTACCCTGTGCACGGTAGAAGAATGTACCTTTCTTTATATTCGTAGGATCTGCAGGATCAACCTTGAATGAAAGTACATCTACAGTATTGATTCCATTTTCATCTATAGCACGTGTCAGCGGCGCACGCGTTTCGGAACTTTGCGAGGTGTTCATTTCAGCAGCCTGTTTTGAAGCACCGGTTTTAAAGTTCAGGTAAATAACGGCTGTATGTCCGTTCGCTTGCGGCACCGACTGCTCCGCATCATCACTGCAAGCGGTCGGAAGGAGCGCCGCCATTGCAATCCACAGCACAGCTGAGGCATGTCGCCTCCACAGATATGCCACACGGGTGAAACCGGATAAACCGGAAGTCTGAAATCCTATATTCATTTTTCTTCTTTTTTTAGTAATATATCTATTTTTTATATCAACTTTCTTACAAACTAAATTGCATCGGTCATATACCGTCTTACTTATTTATCGGCGAACAGACGAACGGAAAACCCGTGGTGTTTAACGTCTCTGTAGTTCGCGAACGCAGAGTACGAGTAGAAAGACACGTTCCAAGCATTGCCGAGGAGGCTGGGAAACTCCGTGCTCGACCAATACCGACCATATTCGCCTCGGGCTTCGAGCAAACCACTCGAAATGAACGTTGGGAAGGAGATATAACCGGCAGCCGGAAAAATACGAACGACAGCCTTGGAAGTATGGCTATCCCACCAAGAATCATTATTGATAGTGCTAATGTTTCCTGTAAATGCGCTGCCCAAGTAAACACAATCCACTTTCAATAGGGAAGTAAAGTCATGGTTGGCAAACGAACCCACGCGGGTGTAACGGTAAGCACAAACCATATTATTATCAGTAGCAAGAGGGAAATCGGATAGGGAAGAATCATCGATAGGATTACCGGTACCTTGTTTGAAACGCAGAGCGTAACAAACACCGTTACCCGAAGAGAAATAATCGTTGGCGAAAGTTTTTTTGATGCCACCGAACTCAATAGCCTCGTTGACATTAGAAGTATTAGTAGGGGAATCATATTGGGTATTACCGCTGTAGGAGAAAACGCCCGTCAACTCCCAGCGGGAAGGCAGGTGGTAACCATAACCGGGATGCCCCAGTTTAAAAAAGACATCATCAAAGAGCTTCTTGGCATTTGGATTGTAAGTATCATTATTCTCTCCTGTGAGCACGTACCAATTATAATAACCGGATTGGTCATTGCTATGGCTCGAAGCCCAATGAAGATTAGGGTCAGTCTGGGCTGCAGTGGGAGAAATACCCGGAGGAACGGAAGAAATGAAAGGAGAATTATAGATAGAGCCACCGGCGAGGTTATATTCGGCAACATAATCCAAAGGCGTACCGATCTGCTTAATATTGATTTTAGTATAAAGTCGTCCAGCCCGTATCTACAGATAACCATCCTTGAATCCCTTGCCATTCGTGATGGCCTGCAATTCCTCCGTAACCGGATTGGTGAGAGTGGCGCCAGCCGCCCCACTGTTTTGACTGGGTTTCAGCCATGAATTAGAAACTGAAATTGTTGTTCCGTCGGCATTATAGGCACCGACCTTCCACCCACTGGGGTAATTGGTGCGCACAGAAAATTTGTTCTGTGTGCTTGTGGCATCGTGCTTGCCTTGAAGTGTCATCGCCGTTCGGGTCACTGCCAAGAAATGCCCCGATTCATTGAACGTTATATCTGTGAATGCGTCTATCACGATGGGCACTACTACGATGTTATGGTTGGTAAAGTTGTCCGGGCTGGTTACAGCCTCGTTCAAAGTGGCAAACCCCGGCCCTTTCACTTCCTTGATGGTGAAAATATAGCGGTGGTTGCGCAGAATGGGCATGTATTTACCCTTTTCGTAAGGACTCGTGCCACCGCCCTTGATACCGTCCCATGTATAATCCATTCAGTAGTAGTATTCTCTTCCTTGATAGGCAAGATTTATAACTATACAAGGACGGCTGCCGCCGGAGATAGCCGACTGTTCATTCAAATAATAAGTGATGACATTCGGAGATGCGGTGTTTGCAGTTCCCTCAAGCGGGTGCCCGCCACTGACTGCTGGCTGCGATGTGGCAGGCAGTGTGGGAGTCATGTATCCCGACTGTGAAGCGGTGGTATTGTATGTAGCAAGATCTACCCAAACGCGTCCGTTGCCTACGGAATTGACGAAGTAAACCTTTCCCGCAGCTGTCGTGGCTCCCGAAGTTGTAGGATTGATGATATCCACCTTCGCCAGCATGCGGATAAGCGGTATTTCCTGCGCAATGGTTTGCGACACACCGGCTTTCAGTTCAAAGCCTCCCGCCGGGGCATGCTCGCCGTACATGGGTATGTATGTGCCCGTACCTTCTTGTCCGAACCTACCCACGACTTCCACTTGCTTAAGAGCATCATAGGTGGAACCGGCTGTTATATTTGCCAGTTCTGTTTGGGCATTAGCTATGAGAGCTATACGTTTGTATCTGCCCGCAATAACGGGCACAGAGAAGTATTTCGTATCCGAAGAGCCTGAAAGTGTATGCAACGAGCTGCCCAGAATATCATATTTCACCTTGACTTTCTCCGTACCGCCTTCATCGGCAAACATCAGTACGGTAATCTCTGTTATCCCTTTCTCGTCTACACCACGAGTATTCGCCGCCCGGAAATCGGGAATCCTGACAGAAAGTGTCACTTCGGCCGTCTCACCTTTGCCGGACACGGGCGGAACAGGAAGAATGAGTTCGTCTTGCCGGCACGAAAGTACGAGCGGCAGTAATAACAGGACCGACAGCAGGTTGCGGAACGGTATGATGATTGAACTACTTGGCATAATATATTGTTTTATGATTTGCATTTCATGATTGACCGGTGCGTTTTTTACACTCCTCCGGGTTTTACATTCTGATTTTCCCAATTCCTGATCGTTATTTTCGCATGACCGTTTGTAAAGGTAATCTCGATAGGAATGGTTACTTCAATATCTTCCTCCATCGGTATGTGGTAGCGGGCAATAAGCCCTGCCAACGAAATCGGGGGCACGATATGGTTTCCCGTGGTGGGATCGATAATTTCCACCATGCCGGGGGTATCGGCCTTGAAACGGGGGATGTCAGTCGTGGCATTAGCATGGTGGTTGGTGACATCATATGCTACGGCAGGCTGGAATGTCTTGTTCCGGCTTACGGACTGGAGACGCCATGTGCCCGAGGTTTCGTCGAACACCGGTCGCAAGGCTGACTCCATGCCCGTGATGTGTACCACAGGCTGCACGCTCACACCATCAAGGTGAAGACTTACACGGATAGTGCCGGGGCTGAAATTGACAGTATGGTCTCCAGTCTCGTGCTCACTGACCGTAAGTGGCGTGACAGCGAAAAGAAGCCGATCAAGCGTGGGGATGGAAGCGGAAGTCTCCGCATGCGGGTGTGAGGCGGAAAGGTTCCTTATGGTTTCTCCTTCGGAAAAGCCGCCGAGCTTGGTCTGTGCATCCGAAGCATTCGCCCAGAGCACGACAGTGTAGTTTCCCTGCGGCAGATACATCTCAACACCCTGCAAACGGTCAAGTTCACTCTTCTCCAGCGTCTGCATATGCTCAATACTGCCATCGGGACGGTACACACACAGCCTCACCCTCTGAACACGCTCTCCGAAAAGGTCAGCGGCAGAGCCGCGAGGCTTGTAGGTAAATCGTAACAGGGTATCCAGAGGGCAGCCCTCCAGGGACTCCCTGATGCACCTCGACAAGACTAAGGTTAAAATACCGGAAAGCATCAGGAAGCGTATAGCTTTATACAATTTCATGCGTAGTATCTTTTAGGTGAATAACTGTGGTTATGACTTTATATGAATATACGTGTTATGATTTAACAGGTTATAGAAATACAGGTCGTGAGGTCAGGGCAAAAGACACCCACGACCTGCTTACATTCCGCCGTGCGAGAGGAACTGGTGAACTAGTAAAATGAGCTAAAAATCTCCTCTACGCAAACGGACTTGTAAAAGAAACAAACAAATACAATATACCTTGATGGTATGACAGTTAGAGATTAGGCTTGACAGGAACGACCGTCCAGGCTTTTACCGTCACCTTCAACCAAACGCTGACAGCACTGGTATTAGGTATTGTGGAAAGGTTGCTCTCGTCAAATGTAAAGTCGGCTTTCGAGATAGTATAAATCTTTCCTTTTTCCAGTTCTACAATATTGCCACTGCCATCTTTGAATCCTCTCACGGTGATAAACTGGTCACCTGTGCCGAAATTCACGCTGCTGCCGGCCTTAGCAGCCAAATTACTCAACTTAAATACGAGCTGGAGTTGCTCGTTCGCGTCAGTACTGTTACCGTTAGGAACAACCTGATATGCCCAACGTTGCCCTGCAGTTGGCGGAATGACTTCCTTTGGGATACCTGTAGCAGCGACGGCAGACTGGTCAAAGAGTTTTCCAGCGTTAGCAGGGGTGTAAAGCCCCTGTCCTTGAGCATAGGCAGCAGGAGTAGCACCATATTGTACTTTCGTTCCCACAACGGTACCGGCCAGGTTGAACTTTTCAAAGAAGTTATTCACATAGATTCCTTCCAGCGTAAAACCATCCACCGCACTGGAGGCCGTAGTCGCCAGACCTTCGATTTCGACACGTGCCACGGCAGGACCGATTTCCACTTCGGCATACTTGTCACCGTCCGTTATTCCAGGGGCATAAGGCAGGGCCGGACTACCGGTAGTCCATGTCTGCAGGGGTTTTTCATCGCCGCTCAACACCACATCCGCAACTGCAGACTGGCTTGTGATTTCCAGTTGTACAGCTTTCAATGCAGCTACGGTTCCACCTGTAGGCAATGAAGTTCCGGCAGGAATATTACCACATACCGTTACAGTGGTAGCCGCCGCGGGTACATCCGTTATTTGGGTACCGGTAGTCAGATTCGCAATCGTGATGAGAGTGGTTGTAGTCGCGTTCACATATTTCAGAATGCTGGTCCCGTCATGGAAGTATACATGCAGATTACTTACCGTAGCAACCGTTCCCGAGGCTACAGGAGGCTCGGTCGATCTCGTCAGCGTCGGCAACTCCAGCTTCATGAATACGCTTCTCGCTTCCCCGTTCTTTACGTCAGGCACTTCGATGTCATCGTTACTGCACGCGGTGAATGCTGCAGCCATAGCAACCATTGTAAACACGCTTAACAAACTTTTTTTCATAATCATTGTAATTAAATTGTTAATAAAAAAATAAACACTAATAAAACACTTGTTAATATTTAATTCGTACTTATACTTTTTTTCCTGTTTTGTTCTTTCTACTTTTTACTATTTCCCTTCCGCTATCCTGTCCAGTTCCATACGGAGCCCGAAGAACTTGGGAATGAGGTCCGACAGTTCCGGATCCAGGGGAATACGCAGGACAAGATTGGGATTCATGCGGCAGGCCGCAAGCATATGTTCCACTGCTAAGTAATCATCGCCCTGCCGGGCGCTTACCACAGCATGCAGGTATTCCTTGCGGGAATCTACGGGTAACTGGTCTAAAAGAGCGGAAGCCTCTTTATGATAACCGAGCTGTGTCAGGCAAAGGGCGGTGTTATAGTCAGGCCGTTTTTCCAATATCGGCAAGGCTTGCCGGTATTGTCGCTCTGAAAGGAGCCGCAAGGCTTCGGCATACTCTTCTCCCTGCGGAGTATATACGGGACCGCTTGCCGCAAGAGAGTCTGTCTCCGCAGAAGCTATGACATATTGGTCCAGAGCGGAACGGTCAACCAGGTCGCTAAGCGAGGCCACAATGAAGAGCAGCGTGTCCGAGGCGGCAGGCCGCCATGTGCTGCGGTCGGTGGCTTCCACGATAGACTCTAGCCGCACACGGAGCTTTTTCATTCCATCGGTGACGGGCAGAGAATATACATAGTTGTAGATATAATCATGTCCGGAAACTGAATCCGAATTCTGGCGGACCATCACGGAGTCGATATAGGGGAAGGGAATCATACGCCGGCGGATTTCATCACGGTTACGGTCATTCATCTCATTTTCGGCAATCCGGTCGTAGAAATAACGGTGGCGGGAGATGTCCATCGAATCGGTGGCGGTGAGGACATAGTTGTGTATGTTGGACAGGCTGCGCCCCCCCGTTATAAAGGTCACGGAATTTCGAAGGTACACGATCGGCGGTAAGCTCGCGTTCCAGCCGGTACATCGGCCAAAAGGAGGCCGTACGATGATATTTACGGTCATAGGAGGCCCACAACCCGAGCGTGTCACGACCAGCCACATAGCGCCGTACGCTTTCTTCGATCCGCTTGCGTTCCAGGCGGTGACGGAGTGTCGCACGGTTGGCCTGCGTACGCGTGTTCCAGAAATTCTGGCGTTCAAGGGCAAGGCGTTTCCACTTCTCGTAGGCAAGCTGACGGTCGCGCTCCTTGCCGTAAAGTTCATAGAAGAACCTCTGCCGGCAGGCGATATCCTTATTGATGCCTTTACGGTCAAGATACACACTATCATAAGCCGAAGGATCGACAATTCCATTAAGAAACAGCCTGTACGCCTTATAGTCCGCTTCCTGCATGCGGGTAAAGGAAGAACCGGAAAGCACAACAGGTGGTAGCGGGAAGCCTGAACTGTCAGAGGTGCAGAGCATCGGGGTGAGTGTGACACGCCAGCAACTGTCAATCAGGAGGGAAGGGACATGGATATTGAATTCCAAACGCACGGAACCTTCCCGCATGGTGACCTGCTTGACGACCGTGCGTGCAGCGACGATGTCAACACCGCCCAGGTGTATGGTTTTCCATACGTCATCCGTACTGTCGGAGACCTCTTCGAACTCACCGGGAAGAGTGTCCGAAGAAGTGGTGAACCCCACCTGTTCGGCAAGCACTCCGGAAGGTGCGCTCTCCTCGTGGGGAAGAAAAATATTAGGACGGCCGGACTGCATAAACAGCCGCATAGTCCGCGGTTCGCGGGAAGTGGAACAGGACACGGCCAGTAACACTCCCGCGCAGAAAGCGGCGGCCGTTATGTGGGATTTGAGATACTTATTCATCATTCAACTTTTTATATCTTGTTTCAACAGATAAGATGGTTTCAGAAAAGATAAACCAGATTAACGGCGGTACGTGTGGGTGTCACATAGACACCGGAGCCCTTGCCGGTACGCTTACCGCAGTTCACGCAACGGTAACGTTCCCAGTCGGCCCAGACAACACCGAGACCCAGTTCGAACTCCAGATTCCAGCGACGCGAAAGGGGGCGCACCAGCCCCGCAGAAAGCCCGCCGCCGAAAGCTGTGCCTTCGTAACGGTAGCGATGTCCGAACAGACCACCCGCATTATATATGGAGAACACACCGTGGAGCCCGATAAAACAACCCCTTCCGTAAGTTTCGCGCATCCAATAACGCACACCAGGCTGGACTGTGAAGTTTTTAAGCTTGCCGTCATCCCAAAGACGGAAAGGATTGTACTGTACGGGAAGATGGGCGGACCAATGCGTGGAAAAAGCCATGGAACCCTCCACATTCAGATTCCCCGTACCTAAACCCACCAGATTGGTTCTGACAGAATAAAACTGCGCGGAAACCTTGTCTGAATACACAAGGCAGGCCAAGACACAGGCAAAACATAAAAAGTACTTTTTTCTATTCAAATTCATAATTCAAACTAGGATAACTCAAACTTTAAGTGGATAAACAAAACATGCACCCAAAGTAAACGGATGAAAAGCTGTGTCATCATAATAAGACTGTTCTTATTCTACGTGCAACCTGTAAAAATGAAGTATTTTAATGAACAAGAAACAGTTTTATATTATCACATCTGTTTTGTTTTTCCTGGTTGCAAAAGTAATAACACATAAATCACGAGTTACAAAATGAAACCACAAATCTAACGTCCGCATTGCATAAAACATTATAATACAGAAACATAAAGACTTCGTTCTTCTTATTTTTCTAACACGACGCTAACAGATGATTTACAACCTTAAAAAATATAGGGCAATCAATAAGTTTCTGACAATTGACTGGAATAGTAACAGATATTATAATGAAAGCATCTTCATACTTTCCGGACATACCTCCCAGGAGAATTAAACCTGTTATGGCTTACCTCCATGACAAAACCATTCTACAATTACATCATTCCGGTATTATGGCAAAAACAATCTGAACATATTCTAGATTTAATTACCGGATGATGCATTAGTCATTGGAACCTAGTATAAAGTTGAAATACCTATCCCAGAAGGCTTAAGAATAATTCTTTATTAGCTGTTTCCGTAGATTTAATACGTGATTTGAGCCGTGACTTGCGAGCGTATACATTAGCCACCGTATCCTTCATGAATAAGCTAATTACTTGCGGTGAAAATCCTACAAAAATATAGCATAATAACCTGGTGTCGGAAGCTTTCATAGTTGGAAAATCTTCCTTGAGCTTGTACATGGCATTGTCATGACAAGTGTTTACGATTTTTTCCAGTTCTTGCAGTATGCCATTGTTTTCTGCAAAATCTGTAATTATCTGCTTTACTTCATTAAATATGACTGACTGTTGCGATGTTGTATTTTCACGTTCATAGTAGGTCTTTCCAAGTTTATCGACAATGTCAAAGCGTGAAGCAGCCAATCCTCTTAAATAACTTTCCGTAGTCTGCTGTTCTTTCACGCGTTCAGTAAGAGCCTTGTACTCGGAATTGGCTTTCTCTGTCAATAACAAATAATGGTTGGTACGATCACGTTGCATGCGTAAACGTTGGCGGACGATATACCAGGCAATTCCAATAATAAAAAAGGTAGCGGCTGCTATAGCTATTTCCCAGACAGTCCGGTTTTTCATTCTGTATTGGGCGAATTTTGTTCGCTCTTTAAAATAGTCCCGCTCGACCATACCGGCGGAGAATTGCATGTTTGAGCGCATTATTGAATCGTTCAAGTAGATATAGCGATGTACATTGTCCGTTGCTTT